>DAISXX010000021.1:0-11241 GCA_036825695.1 Patescibacteria group bacterium
TTGGCCCAGCCGTCCTGGCTCGTCTTGAACCGGCCAGAGAGGCTGGCCGCGAACGTGTTAGGATCGACCTTGATCTCCTTGGTCGGAGGCCCGAACAGGTCGTCGGAGTTGAGCTCGTTCGTGGCGAACGGGAACTCCTGTCCGAGCTCGTCGATCGCCTCCTCGAGCGGCTGCTGGTTACGCACCGTGGCGGTGCGCGCCTTGAGCCCGAGCCGCGCGACGCGCGACTTCATGGCGTTGACCAGCAGGTAGATCGCGTCGACCTCGCCGGTGACGCGGTCGTACAGCGCCTTGGTCTCCTCGCCCTGCGAGCGGAGCACTTCGAGGTCCTCGCGCTCGGAGTAGAAGTCGACGTAGCGGCCGGACGCGGCCGTGACGCGCTCGTTCCAGGTGTTCTCGGCTTCCGTCCACGCGGCCACGAGGCCACGGTACTTGGCGCGACGCGCCCGAACGAACAGGACGGCGCCGAGGATGATCCCGAGGACCACCACCAGCTCGAGCGCGTGCGTTGCGAGCATCACGGCGCGGGCCGTCTGCGACTTGCCGACCGCTTCGTTGAGCACGTCCACGTTCGGCTTCATGCTCCGCGTGAACTCCTGCATCTCCGCGAGATCGTCGCGCGAGCGCGCGGCCTTCGCCTTCGAGAGCAGGTCCCGGTAGCTGGTGACGTCCGACGGCAGGTCCTGCGTCTGCGCGAGCAGGTCCTCGAGGCGCAGCGTCTGCGTGTCGAGGTCGCCCCGCGCGGTCTGCATCTTGCGCGCGGCCTCTGCCGCGGCCTCTGCCGCTGCCGCCGCCTTGCGCGCCGCCGCCTTGCGTTCGGCCTCCACTCGGGCGGCTTCCGCGCGCGCGGCGACCTGCACTGGGTCGGTCTGGCTCCAGAGGTAGTCGTCCACGGCCTTCATCATCGCGATGATGCCGCCCTTGGGGTCCTTCGGCGTTCTGGAGACGGAGCGCACGAAGAGTCTCGTGTACGGCTCGTGCGCCGCCTGCCCGAAGCCGAGCTCGTTCTTCCACCGCCCGCCCGCCACGAAGCGGTACTTGCGGGGGTCGAAGGCGAGCAGGAACACCGAGGAGGTGCCGACGTCGTATGAGGACGAAGCCGTGGCCCAGTCCTCGGCGAGTCCATCGACCGCCTTCGCGGCACGTTCATCCTCGTTGCCGGTGCCTGGGAGCTTCGCGGACAGCACCACGTAGTACGGGTAGTGCAGCCCCTTGGCCGCCTCGTTGATCTGACCGATGCCGGCCGCGCCGATCAGCGGCGGATCAAAGTCGGCGGGGATGGTGTAGACGTATTGGCCGTCGCGAAGAGCGGGCGCCTGGAGCGGTCCCTTCGCGTTGGCGGGAAAGGCGAAGCAGAGAAGCCACGCCATGAATGCCAAAAGTCCTTTGTTCTTCACGTATTCCTCCGTGAGACGACGCCAGATCTGGATGATCCGGACCGCGGAATATATCAAATATTTTAGAAATTGTCAACGTATGAAGAACTTCTATCGCCGGCGTTGGAAGTTCTGTGGATAACTCCATGGGTTTATGTGTTGACGCGTGTCATGGAACGGCATATCATGTCACTAAGTGGTACCGAGTGGTACAAAGTGGGGAATCGGTCGACATCGCGTCTTCCGGTGAACCGCTTATTTTTTTCCAAAGATAAGCCGCTTGGGCCACTTCCTACCTCCCTATGTTCATTGGGGAATACAACCACACCATCGACGACAAGGGTCGCCTGGCGATCCCGGTGAAGTTCCGTGGGGACCTCGCACGAGGGGCGGTAGTGACGCGAGGTCTCGACGCTTCGCTTTTCCTGTTCCCGAAGGAGGAGTGGGACAAGCTTGCCGAAAAGTTGGCAAGTTTGCCCCTAGGGAAGTCTGATTCACGTGCGTTCGCCCGGCTCATGCTTGCGGGTGCAATGGACGTGGAGTTGGACAAGCAGGGAAGGCTCATTCTGCCGGAATACCTTCGGCAGTATGCCGGGATGTCCAAGGCGGTCGTAGTGGCAGGGCTCTACAACCGCCTGGAACTCTGGGACGCGGAAAAGTGGGAGGCCTACAAGCGTATGACGGAAGCGGAAGTCGGAAACATCGCGGAGAAGCTCGGAGAACTTGGGGTATAGAGCCATCCGCCGGAAGAACCAGCTGCTATGGTTGAACCGACACACATTCCCGTACTGGTCAACGAGGTGCTCGCGCATCTTGTGAAACCGGAGCAACAAGACGCGGTATCCCGTGGGGCGGGATCCGTGCCGCCGGAAGAACGGCGATTTATCGATGGCACCGTGGGGCAGGGAGGGCACGCCGAGCGTTTGCTCGCGTCCCTTCCTGGGTGCCGGCTTCTCGGTTTCGACCGGGACCCTGTGAACCTGTCCATCGCCAAGAAGCGACTGGAGAGGTTTTCTGATGGCGCGGTGTTGGTACAAGACAGTTACGCGAACGCGAAGCAACGCGCCTATGATCTCGGATTTGATCAGGTTGACGGCATCTTACTGGACCTTGGGTTCTCTTCGCTTCACGTTGATGACCCGGAACGCGGGTTTTCCTTCATGGCGGACGGACCGTTGGACATGAGGTATGACCGTTCGGGAGAACTGACGGCGGAAGGGATCGTCAATTCCTGGAACGTCGATGGCATGGCACGGATTTTCCGCGTGTACGGCGAAGAGCCGGCGGCGCGACCGATCGCGCAGGCGATCTACGACGCGCACAAGGTGGAACGCATCGTCACCACGCTGCAGCTCGCCAATCTGGTCGAGGCAATCATCCCGCGCCGCGGGAAGATCCATCCGGCCACGCGCGTGTTCCAAGCGTTGCGCATCGCGGTCAATAACGAGCTCGGGGAATTGGAACGCGCATTGCCGGACCTGGTTTCGCTCTTGAAACCGGGCGGACGGATCGCGATCATCTCGTTCCACTCGCTCGAGGACCGCATGATCAAGCAGTTTTTCGCGGGGCAGGACGGCACGGCGCTCCGTATCGTTACCAAACATATAATTACGGCAACTGAGGAGGAGATTCGTTCAAACCCGCGGTCGCGAAGCGCGAAACTACGGGTGGCAGAGCGGATCTAAACTATGTCAAAGTTCGCTACAACCGTGTATTCTGGAATGAGCCGCACGCGCAGCGCCTTCGCGTTCGTGTCGCGCCACACGCTCGCGCTCAACGTCGTCACGACGTGCTGCGTGGTGCTGTTCGCCGCGGCGTACATCGTCCAGGTCAACGGCTCGGTCGCGAAGGGTTATGCGATCCGCGAGGTCGAGGACCAGATCAAGACCCTGTCGCTCGCGAACCAGAAGATGGAAGTGATCGTACGCGAGGCGCAGTCGCTTGAGAACGTGACACGCAACGTCAAAATGCTCGGAATGGTCACGTCCGACGCGCCGTCCTACGTAAACGCGGGCGCCTCGTCCGTCGCGCTCGCCCAATAATCGCCATGATCGGTCTCGCCCTTGATACAAATTCCGTCGGTTCCTACCTGTCCGCGATCAATTGGCTCCAGCCAACGTGGGACCTGTTCATCATTCTCTTTTTCGTCGTCGCGTCCCTCCTGTACGGCCTCTCGCTCGGGCGCGACCGACTGCTCGTCATTCTCGTTTCCATTTACATCTCGCTCGCGGTCGTCAAGTACGTCCCGTTCATCACGGACTTCAACGCGAGCATCAGCATCAACGACGCGTTCGCGCTACGCGTCTCCGTCTTTCTTGGAATCTTCATCCTGTTATTTTTTCTCCTGTCCCAGTCCGCGCTCATGCGCACGCTCGGCGTGAATTCCGAGCACGGACCGATGTGGCAGGTGGTTTTGTTTTCGATCCTCCACGTCGGTTTGCTGATCAGTGTCACGCTTTCGTTCTTTCCGGACCAAACCTCGCAAGTGCTCTCTCCGCTTACCCAACGCCTCTTCGTCGGCGATATCGCCAAGGCCATATGGGTGCTGCTTCCGGTGTTTGCCATGTCGTTTGTTGGGCGGACGCGGAAGGAGGAGTAACGTGAACGCCCCATTCGGGGTATCATATCCCTGTGAAGTCCGAATTTGAACGATTTTACAGGGAAAACATTGACCGTATCCACCGATACGTGTTTTTTCGCGTCGGTCGCAACCGCGAGGTGGCGGAGGATTTGGTGTCCGAGATTTTCATGAAGGCGTTCAACGCGTTCGGGTCGTACGATCCGACCGTGTCACGCTCGGCCTGGATCTACCGCATCGCGCACAACCATCTTGCCAACCACTACCGCGACAGGAAGGAAACGACGGATATTGATGATGTTGCCCCGTTCCTGGTGGGAGAAAACGGCAATGAAGCGATGCAGACGCGAGAAACGCAGCTGTACGTCGAGAAGGCGCTCGGCCAGTTGCCGCCCGAGGAACGTCGGCTCGTTACCATGAAGTACCTCGAAGGGTATTCCTATCAGGACATGGCGCCGGTTCTCGATAAGACGGCAGACGCGCTCAAGGTGGCGACGTTCCGTGCCATGAAGAAACTTAAAACCATATGTTCGGCCTTAAAGCACAATTGAAACGTTTGGGACGCGAGGGCGATCCGACTCCCGAGTTCCGGGCGGCGCTTTTGACGCGCCTGACCGGACGGAGCCTCGTGCGCCATTCGTTTCGGTTCGCGGCGGTCGGAATCACGTCCGTCGCGCTCGTCTTCGGAATGGGAACGGGCGTCTATGCCTATTCGAGTCCGGACGTTAGCGAAGGAACTCCGCTGTATCCCATCAAGCGCGGGATTGAAACCGTTGAGCAGACGCTTGCCACCACGCCCGAGGCTCGTGCCGCATTCCACGCCCGCATGATGGGCCGCCGCATGGAGGAGGCCGAGCGCATCGCCGACCAGCAGGAGCGCGTCTCCACCGTGCTGCAGAGCGCGGCCGACGAGCTCGATCTGAGCGTGGAGGAACTCACGGCCGGACTGAAGGAACCGAGCGAGCACCAAGCCCTCATCGACGAGCTGTCGAACAACAACGAGCGTTACGCGAAGATGCTCGAGCGTGTACCAAACGATGACACCCCGCGCCGCCGCATGCTCCCGCCGCCCGATCGCCTTCGCGAACGGGTCCGCGACCTGCGCCGGCCGATGATGTCTCCCTAACCGGGACATTCGCTAATCCACGCGTAACCCGTTTCTCCCTATGACTACGAAACGTTTTTTCCACGGGGCGATGGCAGCCATGATGCTCGTCACGACCCTGTCGCCGCTCGCGTCCGTGCATGCCGAGTCCGAAACCACGTCCCCGATCGATTTTTCCGGACAGCTCATCGAGCTTTCGTCCACGGACGTTCCGACGACCATCGTCGTTCGCAAGAACCCGACGGGCGAATTCACGGACTATACGGTGGACATCGATTCCGACACCGAGTTCGGCACGAACCGTGCGAATACCACGGAAATGACCGATTGGATTACGGGCGATTCGCTCCATGTCGTCGGAACGCTCAATGAGAACACGGGCGTGGTAACCGCGAGGACCGTGGTCGATTCGTCCCTGAACGTCGGGTTCGAGGGGCTGAACGGATGGATTACCAGCATCGACACGGGAGAAAACAGCATGGTGGTGCAGTGGCAGGGCGTTGAGCACACGGTCAACGTCACGTCCGACACGCACATGGTCATTCCGCCAACCAACCCCGCCGCGCTTTCCGACTTTCAGGTCGGCGACCGCGTCCGCCTTCGCCTTACCGCCGGAACGGATAACGCCCGCATCATCGTGGCGCTCCGTCGTGGAGACGAGATTTTCCTGAAGGCCCGCACCCGTCCGTTCTCGGCGCAGCTCGAGGACGTTGACGACAACGGCGATGGCAGCGGCACGCTGACCGTCACGCTGACCGCGAATCCGCACCTTCGCCACGGCGACGTGAATAACCTTGTCGGCGACGAGGGTGACGTGATCACGGTCGCATACGACTCGAACACAAAATTTGTTCGCAAGTTTAACGGCGAAGCTGAGGTGGGTGAGTTCGTCGAGGGAGACCAGCTGTTTATCGTCGGCCGCGTCAACGACGACGGCACGGTGAGCGCGCGTCTCGTGAAGGACATGCAAATCTGGCAGAAGAACGTGGCCCGCCATGCCGGCGAGGTCACGGCCATCGACACGTCCAGCAATGAGATCACGGTCGTTCCGGCGCGCAGCGAGGATTCTTCGGTCACCGGCATCGTCGTGCAGTACGACGGTGACACGGTGTTCCGCCATGACGACGCGGACGCGTCGGAAGGCGACGTGTCCGTCGGTGACATCATCCATGTCCGTGGCACCGCGCATCTTTCCGACGGCACGCTCAGCATTACGGATGTCGAAACGATCGCCATTCTCTCCGGGGGCCACGTGGACCACGAGGACGAACCGGAGGATTCGAGCGACGATTCCTCCGATGAGGAGGACGTCTCGCTCCCGGACCTCGTCGTGGATCAGATCGATTCCGGCGACGGCGACACGCTTGAAATCACGCTCAAGAACGAAGGCGATGTCGACGTCGAGAGCAATGATTTCACCGTGTATGTCTGGCTCGACGGCGAACTGACCTGGACCTACAGCGCCTCCACGCTGTCCGACCAGGGCTTTCTCCAGGAGGGCGAGTCGACCACCATTACGCCGCAGACGCTCGACGGCGACACGACCGTAAAGGCCTGCGTCGACTACGGCGACGACATCGAGGAGTCCGACGAGACCAACAACTGCACGACGGAAGAAGTGAACCTTGGGTAAGAAGTTCCAAGTTCCAAAAGACAAGTTCCAAATTTGGAGCTTGTCTTTTGTCTTTTGGAACTTATGTCATATACTGGCCCCGTTATGATTTCCCTCCACAATACGCTGACCCGGAAGACCGAAGAATTCCGCCCGATTCGGGAGGGGAACGTTTCGTTATACTCGTGCGGACCGACCGTGTATTGGTTCGCGCATATCGGCAATATGCGGGCCTTTTTGTTCGTCGACATCCTGCGCCGCACGTTCGAGCATAACGGTCTTACGGTGAACCACGTCATGAATATCACGGACGTCGGCCACCTGGTCGGCGACGGCGACGATGGGGACGACAAAATGCTCGTTGCCATGCGACGCGAGGGAAAAACCGCATATGATATCGCCGAGTTTTACGCGCAGGCGTTTTTCCGCGACCTCGGTCGCGTGAACGTCGAACCGGCGACCGTGTATCCACGCGCCACGGCGCACATTCCGGAGCAGATCGCGATGATCGAACAGATCGAGAAGAACGGCATGGCGTACCGCACGCGCGACGGGATGTATTTCGACACGGCCAAGCTGTCGGAGTATGGCAAGCTGTCCGGCCAGAAGTCCGAGGACAAGATGGCTGGCGCGCGCGTGGAGATGGGCGACAAGCGCAACGCCACCGACTTCGCGCTCTGGAAATTCGCGGCCGAGGGAGTGAATCGTGAGATGGTGTGGCCGTCGCCGTGGGGCGAGGGGTTCCCGGGCTGGCACATCGAGTGTTCCGCGATGTCGAAAAAATATCTCGGCGTGCCGTTTGACGTCCATACTGGCGGCATCGACCACATCGCCGTGCACCACGAGAACGAAATTGCCCAGACGCTCGGGGCCGACGGCGTGGCCGAGGCCAACGTCTGGATGCACTCCGAGTTCATCACGGTCGACGGCGGCAAGATGTCGAAGTCGCTCGGGAACGTGTTTACGATCCAAGATTTGATCGACAAGGGCTACGATCCGCTCGCGTATCGGTTCTTTGTGCTTGGCGGGCATTATCGTTCCAAGATGAATTTCACGTGGGAGGCGCTCGACGCGGCGCAGAACGCGTTCAATAAGCTGCGCGAAGCGGTCCGTGGCTGGGCCGTTCCGTCCACTGTCCATGCCGCGTATGTCGCCCGTTTCCTCGCCGCGCTCAACGACGATCTTGCCACGTCGCAGGCGCTTGCGACCACCTGGGAGCTCGTGAACGACGCGACGCTCCCGACCGATGAGAAAGCCGCGACCTTGCTCGATTTCGACCGCGTCCTCGGTCTCGGCCTCGACGCGTATGTCGGCAGGAAAATTGAGATTCCGTCTGACGTCGCGCAACTCGTCGCGGAACGTGACGCCGCTCGTGTCGCCAAAAATTGGGCCGAGTCCGACCGGCTGCGCGACGCGATCGCCGCACGCGGGTTTTCCGTGGAGGATTCCGCGGAAGGGACGAAGGTCACGATGAGGCGGAACGAACGTCTCTAGAAAATCTTCCCGCCCACTTCAGTGGCGTGCGATTGGATGCTATACTGTGTTTGTTATGGCTGACCTTCCCATCAAACCTGCCGAAACGCCGGTGACGCCCGTTGAAACGCCGGACATCGTCGTCCCGCCTTCCGTCGAGTCCGCGCGCGCGCCCGTCGAGGTTCCGCGCGAGTCCGCGCCCGTCGTCGAGGCGGTCGTTTCGGAACCCGAGCCAGAGCCGCGCGAGCCAGTCGCGCCGCCGCCCGCGCCCGTTCCGGTACGTCCGTCGGCCCCGCCGAAAGATCCGCTCACCGCGCGCATCGAGGATGTGCTCGCCGAGGACATGACGGACGTTTTTCTCAAGATGTCTCCGGACAAGCAGGCGGCGTTCAAGGAAAAGGGCGAGGAAACCGCAAGCAAGATTCGTCAGATGGTCGACGGCGCGAAAGTCAACGCGAAAAAAATGTTTGACCTGATTCGCGAGTGGCTCAAGCTGATCCCGGGCGTGAACAAGTTCTTCCTGGAGCAGGAAGCCAAAATAAAGACGGATAAGATTCTCAACCTGAAGCCATGACGCTGTTCCAATTCGGCATCGAGGACACCGGAACGGTTCAAGATCTGGTCATCAATGGCCAGGGAGATTCTGTCATTGCGTACTGGATTTTGGTCGGCGTCGGCATCCTGCTTTCGGTCATCGCCATGTTGTTCGTCATCCGGTGGTTTTTGCGCATGCGCGCCACGGCCGCGCATGGCACGTTCGATACCGTGACCCTGCTCGTGACCGTTCCGCGCTTCCGACACAAGGAACAGACCGAACGTACGGGAACGAAGGAACAGATGGTTGACGCGCTTGCCTCGGCCGAGACCTTCTTCAGCACGGTCGGCGGGTTGAAGGCACACCACGGGTTCCACGCGTGGCTTTTCGGACGTCACGACGAGGTGGCGTTCGAAATCGTCGCGCACAACAAGGAAATTCGCTTTTATGTCACGATGCCGAGGGAGATGGAACAGGTCGTGACGCAGCAGTTGTCGGCCGCATACCCGGACTGCTTCCCGGAGGCGGTGGAAGATTACAATATTTTCGCGCCCGACTCCGTCATTCTCGGGAGTTATCTGGTTTTCAAGCGTGAGCACGCATTTCCGATCAAGACGTTCCGAAAGCTCGACAAGGACCCGCTTGATTCGCTGACGAACGTGCTCGCGAAGGTTCCGGAAGGGGAGGGCGCGGCCATTCAGCTTGTGGTGCGCTCGGCCGAGAAGCACTGGCGCAGCCGCGGCATTGCCATCGCCGGTCGCATGCTGAAGGGCATGAGCATGGAAGAAGCTATCAGCGGGAAAAAGCACGGAAAAATCAACTGGCTTGTAGAAGCCGGCTTATCGAAGGCGGAAGACCAGAAGCCGGAAGAGACTCGAAAACTGTCGCCGCTCGAGGAGGAGACCGTGAAGGGATTGGAGGAGAAAGCCAGCAAGGCGGGGTTGGAGGTGTGCATTCGTCTCGTCGTGGCCGGAAAGACGGCAGACTCCGCGCACACCACGCTTGCCGGCATGATCAACGCATTCACTCCTTACAGCATCTACCAATACGGCAACTCGTTCGTGAAAGTCGTTCCGCCATTCAAGAAGCGGCTGATTCGACGTTTTATCTATCGTTCGTTCGATGAACGCAACAAAGTGGTGCTGAACGCCGAGGAAATGGCGAGCATCTGGCATTTGCCGACCGCGTGGACCGACACGCCGGGCATCAAGTGGCTTGGCGCCCGCAAGGGTCCGGCGCCGTCCAACGTGCCGACCGGACGCGACATGGAAGGCGAGCTTGAGCTTGGGTACAACGTGTATCGCGGCGTGAAGACGCCCATTTGGATGAAGGCGCCCGACCGGTTGCGCCACATGTACGTGATGGGCAAGTCCGGTGCCGGTAAATCGGAAATGATCGCCACGCTCGCCATTCAGGACATTCTCATGGGCCATGGCGTCGCGGTCATCGACCCGCACGGCGATCTCATCGAACATATTCTCGGCAACATCCCGAAGGAGCGCATCGACGACGTCATTCATTTCAACCCGTCCGACCTCGACCGTCCGATGGGCCTGAACATGCTCGAGTCGCCGACCGACGACAAGCGCGACAACGTGGCGTCGGAAATGATCTCGATTTTCTACAAGCTGTTCCCGCCGGAGATGATCGGGCCGATGTTCGAGCACCAGATGCGCAATGTGATGCTCACCCTCATGGCCGACATCAAGAACCCGGGTACCGTGGCCGAGATTCCGCGCATGTTCTCCGACCAGGAGTTCGCGGATGGCTGGGTGGCCAAGGTGAAGGATCCGGTCGTGCGCGCGTTTTGGGAAAAGGAAATGGCGAAGACGAGCGACTTCCACAAGTCGGAAATGCTCGGGTATCTCATCTCCAAGGTGGGCCGCTTCGTGGAAAACGAGATGATGCGCAACATCATCGGCCAGCAGCACTCGAGCTTCAACTTCCGCCAGGTCATGGACGAGGGAAAGATTTTCCTCTGTAACCTCGCGAAGGGAAAGACCGGCGACATCAACGCCGACCTGCTCGGCATGATCATCGTCACGAAGCTCCAGATGGCCGCGCTTGAGCGCGCCGACATGGCGGAGGCCGACCGCAAGTCGTTCTTCCTCTACATCGACGAGTTTCAGAACTTCGTCACGGATTCCATCGCGACGATCCTTTCCGAGGCGCGCAAATATCGCCTCGCGCTCATCATCGCCCACCAATACATCGGCCAGCTCTCAAAGAACAACGACACGAAGATCAAGGACGCCGTATTCGGCAACGTGGGTACCATGATGGTGGCCCGCATCGGTCCCGAAGACGTCGATACGCTCGAAAAGGTGTACGCGCCGGACTTCACGGGCTACGACATGATCAACTCGGACAAGTTCACCTGGTACGTGAAGATGATCGTGGACAACGCGTCCACGCGTCCGTTCACCATGAACCTCACGCCGAAGTCGAAGGGCGACCGTCAGCTCGCGGAGGCAATCAAGGAGCTGTCGCGCCTCAAGTATGGCCGCGACAAGGCCATCGTCGAGGCGGAAATCATGGAACGCACGCAGCTCGGCACCGAGT
>DAISXX010000022.1:0-11048 GCA_036825695.1 Patescibacteria group bacterium
GACGAGCGGCCGCAGGTCGGGCAACAGCCCGTACGGCGGCGCGGCGATGAGGCAGTGGCGCGCGTCGAGCGTCGGGAACGGCGCCGCGCGGAAGTCGCCGATCCGGAGATCGAGCCTCGGGTCGCGGAGCGCGCAGATGTCCGAGTCGATCTCGTACCCGATCACGGAATCGGGCGCACGGTCGAGCACCATCCGCGTGATCGCGCCGGTTCCGACGCCGACCTCGATCACGACGCGACGGGAAAGGTCGATGGTCGCGAGCAGCGACCGGAGAGGCTCCTCCGTCCGGAGCATGTGCTGTCCTGGGTGGTGTGGCATGGTTGGCGCATCCTCTCAGGAACGGATCGCCGAGACGGAAGACGAAGCCGCGAAAAGCGCGCGTTCGGTGAACCGTCGGGCAAGGTCGGCGTCGAGCCGTCCGTCGCGACGAAGTCGTCGCGAGGCGGAAAGGGAAAGCGGGTTGTACTCGCGCATCACGCGGGAAAACCCCGTGTCGAACCGATCGGCCGAAAGGCCGCCGGCAAGGCCGAACGGAAGCGCGACTCCCCCCTGACGGATCAGCCGAAGGACGTACGCCGCCCGAACCTCGTCGACCGGCGAACCGTTTCCCGCGGCCAGGTCGAGCATCACCGAGTCGATCGCGCCGATCCGCGCGTACTCCGCGATACGATGCGCCACGCGCGTCGTCCGCTCCGCGAGATCGATGAAGCACTCCTCCGACACCCACAGAACGAGCGAGACGTTCGGCCACTGTCTTCGAAACAGGACCAGCGTGTCGCGCTTCGGCCAGACGGCATGCAGGATGAGCACCGACAGGTTCGGGCACGTGGCCATGAGCGCGAAAAGTTGCTCGGCCAGGTCGCGTTCCGGCATGGGCGTGAAGTGCACGGCATGCGCGGCTCCGTTCTCCTGTGCGCAGATGGACGCGAGATCCTCGCGTGACGGAAGGAACGGGCGATGCGTCGCGCCGTGGAACGTCCACCAGTCCGCGTATGCCCCGAGCAGCAGGCGGTGCCCATGCCCGGAAAACGCATCCGTCAGGCGCGCGAGCCGGGCCCCCTCTTCTGGAGACTGGACCCCCATGATTCCCACGAACGGCGAAAAGACCATCGTACCTCCAAGGCGTTCACGCAGCCTATGCGTCCACGGGCATCCTGTCAAGCCAGCAGTCCCGCGATGCGTTCGCGAAACTCACCGCGACGCGCGAAGAGAAACGGCAGCGCGCGGGAGCGACGGAGCATGTTCTCGCGGACCCGCGCGTTGCCGGCGACGTACTGCTTCACGGCCCAAAGCGAGAAGAACGCCTTGTTGAATCCGCAGTCGAAGGCGAGCTCGCGCTCGAGAACGGAAAGCGACGCGAACCGTTTGTAACCGCGCAGGTACGGGGCGATCAATTTCCAGTCGAGCCCGCGCGCGGGACCGCGGCAGTTGAACATGACGGAACGGAACACTTCGAACCCGCGCCAATCCCAACCCGCCTTTTCCCAATCGAGTACCGCGACGACCGCGCCGCCTCGCACGAGGATGTTCTTGATATGAAAGTCGTTGTGGCAGACGCGAACCGGAAGTTTGGCAAAACGTCGTTTTCCCCAGTCGTCCTGCGGCAGAACGCCCTCGTACGCCGCAAGCACGAGCTCGACCTCGTCGCGAACCAACTTCGACCTCCCGCGCAACGACGCGCGAATTTCCGCCATCTCCGCAACCATGGTTTCCGGATTCCATGTCGCGACCTCAAGCGACGTCGGTTTCTTTCCCGCGGGACGAAACGAGTCCAACGCCGCGTCGACGCGCCCAAGCATCTCGCCCATGGCGCGAACCGGCCTTCCCATTTTTCCAAACCGTTCCGGGTGCGTCCCCTCCACGAAGGGGTACAGCGCCGCCGCATGTTCGCCGATCGCATACGTCGCGACCGGAAGCGACACCGGAATTCCCCGTTGCACCACGTGCGCCATCATCCGGTGCATGTCCCCCACCTTCGCGCGCGGCATCTCGGGGCGGTACGCCTTGAACAAAAACATGGCGCCCGTCCTCGTTACGATCCGCAGGTTCTGATTGAGCAACCCCTGCGTCATCGGAGAAATCGAACCGAGCGGGCCCAGCGTTTCGCGGAGCAACGAACGAATCTCGCTTGTCGCGACGAACTTCACGCTACGGAGCGTCCATGAGTCGAGACGCGAGCGACGGCGATTGGACGCAGAGCTCGTCAAGACGACGGCGGGCGCGCTCCATCAAACGTGCGTCGTCGGGCTCGTTGTTCACGGCCATGATGACCCGGCTCCCCGTGCGCTTGCACGCCGCGACGACCGGCCGAATCTGAAAGGCGAGATCGACGACCTTTTGTTTGAATCCGCTCAGGTGTTCGCGAGCGACCCCATACGCCGCGAGCTGCGCGTCGCTCATCGAATCGACGGCCGCCGTCACCTTCTCCACGCTCAGCCGCTCGAACAGAGAGATGAACACCGGCGTCGGAATAGACTGCCACCATTCCAAGGAATAGCCGAAAAACTGATCTGGAACGAACGATCGAAACAGAAAATCAAGGACCGGCTCCATCCATCGCGGTTCATCGAGCGTCACGCGAGGCGCCTCGCTCCCTTTTTTCAAGTCGGTCAGCGCGAGCGTATTCAATATCCCCGGCCGGAACACCCGTTCGTCTCCGGACAGATATTCCTCGAGCTGCTCCGCATCCTCGGCATCTCCCGCGTCCGACGACGCATCCGCCCTCGATTCGTTAAACGCGTAAAAATAGATATCGATGCTCATATCAGCCGACGATCTCCTTCATCTTCCCCATCTTCTTCTGGATGTCCCGATACAACGCCAGCTGCCCACGGACGCGTGCCAAGTTGTGTTCGCGGCGCGACGCGTACCGCGCCGAGTCCCAGCCGAAGTAACTGTCGTTGAAGTAGTCGGCAAGGAAGCGCGAGGCGAGCTCGAGCGTGATGGTTGCGACGGAGAGCGGGACGAGCTTGCGCTCGCGGGCCGTGATGAACCCGTCGGCCGCCTTCGCGTAGCCCTTCCAGCCGGCCGTAAAAATCTCGAGGCGGAACGCATTCTTCGCGTCGTCCTCCTCACGTCCGCGCCAAGAACGGAACATGTCGCCGGTCTCGACGAGCAACGGACGGCGGTTGCACGTGTCGAGGTCGACGATGCCGCTTGCCTTCCCCTTGTCGTCGAACAGTAGGTTCGAAATCTTCGGATCGCCGTGGATCGCGCGCAGCGGCAAGCTCTTCGGAAGAAGCACCTTGTGCATCTCCTGCGACACGAACGCGACCTCGGCCGCGACGTCCTTCATGAGCGGCGACTTCCAATGCTTCTTCGCGACCTTCGTGAACGCGCCGAAAATCTTTTCCGTCTCATGCAAAATCTTCGCGGACTTGAACTCGTAACGCAAATAGGCGAGCGTCTTGTGGAACGCGCCGAACATGGCCCCGGCCTCGCGTGCCATGGCGGCATCGCGCACGGTCGTAAACGTCTTGCCCGGCAAAAACGTCTGCACGCGCCATTTGTGCCCGTCCACGTCCTTGGTGAGAACCTTAAGCGCCTTCGACACCACGCACTTCGGCGCCGGAAACCCCTGGTCGTTCAGGAACGTCGTCACGACGAAGAAGTCCTTGCCGATCGCGTCGGAGGCCAGAATCGCGTGCAACCGTTGAAAGACGAAGGTTCCTTTTGACGCGGTTACCTGATATGTTTGGTGGATCAACCCCACGGAAATCGGCTTTACGGACTTCACCGTACCGATGTCGTAGGCGGCCAGGATATCGTTGGGAATCATAGTCTATGGATCTTATCACAATTTTCCTGTCGATTCTCCTGTTTCTGACCATCGTCCTCAGCGTACTCGGCATTTGGTGGATTTGCCAACTGCTACTCCCGCTGCTCCACGGCGGCGGGCCGTACGTCCCGACGCGTGACGAGGACGTGGAAACGATGCTCCGTCTCGCGCGGCTCGTGCCAACCGACCGCGTGGCTGACCTCGGCTCGGGCGACGGCCGCATCGTCATCGCCGCCGCGAAGGCCGGCGTGGCCGACGCGCTCGGCATCGAAATCAACGGCGCGCTCGTAAAAACATCGCGCGTCTCCGCGAACCTCTTCCGTCTCACGAACGCCCATTTCCTCGCCCAATCGTTCTGGACCACCGACGTCTCAGACCGCACGGTCCTCTTCCTCTACCAAGTTCCGCACGCGATGAAACGCCTCGAATCGAAACTCCTCACGGAACTTCCACCGGGCGCGCGCGTCGTCTCCAACGATTTCCGCTTCGTCGACTGGAAACCAACCGAGGAACACGGCCGCATTCGGGTATACATCAACCGACCTGATTTCACACACGCACATGCCCGTTTGGAAACAGAACAAGACACGTGCGAACATCTGTGTAAACACGATTAGACACTATGTCCATCGAACAAAGACATTCTGAAAACTTCGTGGATCCAGACGGGGACAAATATCGAGCAGCTACCCGAAACGAACGCGAACGCGCGGTTCCCTACGACAATACCGTTGGCGTTTTCGAGCTGCGGCAACTGAAAAACATCTTGGCAATGCCGCAAGCCGAACGCACGGACCGCGAGAGGCGAATAGACACGGATCCGGAAATTCGTTCGCTCCTTTCTACTCTGTTCTCCGATCTCTCGCGTCAACGAAATTCTCTCGTAAGCGGGATCCGGATTGACCGCATGGTAGAAGAAGCCATCGCCGATCGGACACTTCCCCACGAAAGTTCTGATACGTTCTGGAAGGCCTTTGACGCGGGAACCATCCCGCCAAGCCAATTAGTCGAACTATTGCGTCACCGGGAACGCCGACAAGACCGACTTGAGGCGGAATGGGCACCGCGCTTTGAACGATGGCAGCAGGAATTCTCCGAAGCCGTTGACCGCGCCATCGCGTCTGGCCTGCTCCCACCGAATCCGAATTACCGGCAACGGGTCGCCGACGTTCGTTTTATCCTTCTCGACCCGATCGTCGGCGGCAACCGTGGCGGTCGCGTCTATGATTCCGGAATCATCTCCATCAACGTGGATCGCATGGACGAAGAAGCAACGAAACTGACGGTATTCCACGAACTGTCACATCAAATTTCCGGAACGATGATCCAACAGGTCGTCACGGAACAAGGGACGCCCGGTTCTGCTCACGCTCGTCGCAAGACTGGTTTGGAATTCCAATCACGGCATGACGGTCGCAAGCAGGGAACCTGGCTGAACGAGGCGCTGACGGAGTTATTGGCGCGCCGATTGGCTGGAACCGAAGAAACCAGCAGCTACCTGCACGAACAAGCCGTGGTATTGTCTCTGGTAGAGGGCGGAGCCGTCCCGATGAGTCTTTTCTACCGCGCCTATTGCGAGTCTCCGGACACGCCCGCCAACCGGCGATCCGGACTGCCCGCCTACCGCGAACTAAACCGCGCGATGACGAAGGCGCTCGGTCCCGGCTGGCTACGACGGGTGGACGACTTCGTCAAACAGCAGTACGAAGCCGAACGCATGTAATTGCGGGCGTAACGAAAACAGGATACGCGCGCGTATCCTGTTTTTCGAATCCTCAATTCCTGTTACGAGACGCGGCGGTTCATGCCGGCGCGCTTTTCGATGATTTCCTTCGCGACGTTGCTCGGGACTTCCTCGTAGTGGTCGAACTCCATGGAGTAGGAGCCGCGGCCCTGCGAGATGGAGCGGAGCTGCGTGGCGTAGCCGAACAGCTCGGCGAGCGGCACGAACGCGGTAACGACCTTGTTGCCGGCGCGCTCCGTCATTTCCTGGATCTGTCCGCGCTTGGCGTTCAGGTCGCCGACGATCGTGCCCATATACTCTTCCGGCATGATCGTTTCCACCTTCATCATCGGCTCGAGAAGCATGATGCCGGCCTTTTTCGCGGCGTCCTGGAAGGCCATGGAACCGGCGATTTTGAAGGCGGCTTCGTTCGAGTCGACGTCGTGGAACGAACCATCGGTGAGCGTGACCTTCACGTCGAGCACCGGGTACCCCGCGAGCACGCCGCGGTCCGCGGCCTCATGGGCGCCCTTGTCGATGGCGTTCCAGAACTCGCGCGGCACCGAGCCGCCCTTGATCTCCTCCTCGAACTCGTAGCCCTTGCCGGCCTCGTTCTTCTCGAGGCGGATGCAGGCGTGGCCGTACTGGCCGCGTCCGCCGGTCTGCTTGATGTACTTGCCCTCGCCCTCGGCCATCTGCTGCTTGATGGTTTCGCGGTACGAAACCTGCGGCGCGCCGACGTTGGCTTCCACCTTGTACTCGCGCTTCATGCGGTCGACGATGATGTCGAGATGGAGCTCGCCCATGCCCGAGATGATGACCTGGTTGGTTTCCTCGTCCGTACGGACGCGGAACGTCGGGTCTTCTTCCGCGAGGCGCTGGAGCGCGAGACCCATCTTTTCCTGGTCGGCCTTGGTCTTCGGCTCAATGGCGATGGAGATGACCGGTTCCGGGAACACGATCGACTCGAGGATCACCGGGTTGTTTTCGTCGCACAGCGTGTGGCCCGTGAACGTGGACTTGAGACCCACGGCCGCGGCGATTTCGCCGGCGAACACTTCTTCCACTTCCTCGCGCTTGTTGGCGTGGAGGCGGACGATGCGGCTGATGCGTTCGCGCTCTCCCGTCAGCGGGTTGAGCACGTACGTGCCGGACTTCACCGAGCCGGAATACACGCGGAAGAACGCGAGCTTACCCACGAACGGATCGGCGGCGATCTTGAACGCGAGCGCGGCAAACGGCGCGGTGTCGGACGCCGGGCGCTCCACCATCACTTCCGGGTTGTCGACGTCATGGGCCTTCACGGCCGGAATGTCGAGCGGGCTCGGGAGATAATCGACGATGGCGTCGAGCATGAACTGCACGCCCTTGTTCTTCAGCGCGGAACCGCACAGCACCGGGATGATTTCCACCTTGATGGTGGCGCGGCGCAAGGCCGGCTTGAGCTCGGCCTCGGTGAGCTCCTCGCCGTTCAGGAACTTGTTCATGAGCGCGTCGTCGGTGGCCGCGATGGCCTCCACGAGCTTGGCGCGGTATTCGTCCGCGAGCGCCTTCATGTCTTCCGGAATCTCAAGCTCGTCAATCTGCTTGCCTTGGTCGTCGCGGTAGTAAAACGCCTTCATCTTGAGCAAATCCACAACGCCCACGAAGTTCGCTTCCGTGCCGATCGGCAGCTGAAGCGGGTACGCCTTCTTGGTGAGGCGGGTGTGAATGGAGAGAAGATCCTTGTAAAAATCGGCTCCTGTGCGGTCGAGCTTGTTGATGAAGCACAGGCGCGGGACCATATAGTCGTCCGCGTAGCGCCAGTTGGTTTCCGACTGCGGCTCCACGCCGGCCACGCCGTCGAAAATGACGCACGCGCCGTCGAGCACGCGAAGGGAACGCTTCACCTCCACCGTGAAGTCGATGTGTCCCGGAGTGTCGATCAGGTTCATGACGTGGTCCTTCCAGAAGCAAGTGGTGGCGGCGGCGGTAATCGTGATGCCGCGCTCGCGTTCCTGTTCCATCCAGTCCATGACCGCCTCGCCCTCATGCACCTCGCCAATCTTGTGCGAGCGGCCCGTGTAGAAAAGCACGCGCTCGGAAACCGTCGTCTTTCCGGCGTCGATGTGCGCGATGATACCGAAGTTGCGCGTCTTCTCAAGGGAGTATTGTCGGGGCATAAGGGGTACTAGCGGGCAAAGTGAGCAAACGCGCGGTTGGCTTCGGCCATGCGCTGGACGTCGGCCTTCTTCTTCACGGCGTCGCCCTCGTTCTTTGAGGCGGCGATGATCTCGTCGGAAAGCTTGATGGCCATCGGGCGGCCCTTCTTGGCGCGCACGGCGACGAGAATCCAGCGGGCGGCAAGCATAAAGCGCCGCTCCCCGCGCACGGGCATCGGAACCTGATAGTTGGCGCCGCCGACGCGCTTGGACTTCACTTCGAGCGTCGGCATGACGTTCTTGAGCGCGTTCTCAAACACCTCCACCGGATCGGCCTCGGTCTTCTTCGCGATGATGTCGAGCGCGTCGTACATCACGCGCATGGCGGTCGACTTCTTGCCGTCGCGCATCACGAGATTCGTAAAACGGGCGAGATTTTCGTTACCAAACTTCGGGTCCGGCGTTACCGGACGACGTGTTGCAGCTTTGCCGCGCATAGTATCTGTGTTACGTCACGGCCGCGTCTTCCCCCTGCGTGAGAGGTACTGCGCCGTGGCGGGGATTAAATTTACTTCTTGGCCTTCGGCTTCTTCTGTCCGTACTTCGAGCGGCCCTTCTTGCGGTCGGCGACGCCCTGCGTGTCATACACGCCGCGGACGATGTGGTAGCGGATACCCGGAAGGTCCTTCACGCGGCCGCCGCGAATAAGCACGATGGAGTGCTCCTGAAGGTTGTGTCCTTCTCCCGGAATGTAGGCGCCCACTTCCGTGCCGTTGGAAAGGCGAACGCGCGCGATCTTGCGGATCGCGGAGTTCGGCTTCTTCGGGGTCATGGTGGTGACCTTCACGCACACGCCGCGCTTGAAGGACGAGCCCTTCGCGAGGTCGGTGCGCTTGCGATGAAGCGAATCAAGCGCGTATTGAAGCGCCGGAGACTTGCTCTTCACCGTTTCGACTTTGCGACCCTTGCGGATCAGCTGGTTCATCGTAGGCATAGTGTGTGAAAATGTGGCCGTAAAGTAACACGGGGGTCAAAAATCGTCAAGAAACGCAAGGGAAAGAAAAAGCGTCTCGGCCCAGGGAGGGCCAGACGCGCGAGAAACCGCATCCTTTCGTCAATTTGGCGGCGTCCGCGTGGCACAGATCGGTCTCAGAGCATGGGTTGATTCCCATTTGGCCCCTTTGGTGGCTTTCAGAGGCCCCCGACGAACCTTCTGACGTAGCCCATCTCCCGGAACGGCCCTCCGCGGAGGGCCAGCGTCCGTCTCTTCCAGGTCCGTACGCCTTGATACCCAGATTCCAGGAGACGAGGAACAGGCGATGAACTCGCCCCCGACCTTCCGTCGAACAGGAACGAGAGGGAGGGAGGCGCTGGTACGCCGCTCTCTACCCTGCCCGACGAGCCGATCTTCGACCGTTCGCGCTCACTCCGCGCACTCCGTTGGTCCGCCTTGCGACGGCTGCGGCAACGACGACGCTACCGCCAATGACGCCGCGCGTCAAGCGCTGAAGATGACGTTGAAAAATGCCGCGCACGAATCCCCGAGCATGGCATCGCATGCGGCGAACGCGGGGCGGCTCACGAAAAAGAAGACGTTGTAGTGCGTCAGCAACGAAAGAACGATCAAGACCATGAGCACCTGCGGCCCGCGGACGGCCACGAGTTGGCGAAGCGGCGCATACCGCGGCGCGTCGAAGAGCGCGAAGAACAGCTTGGACCCGTCGAGCGGATGGATCGGGATCACGTTGAAAAACATCAGAAACAGGTTCAGCACGATGAGGAGGAACAAAAACACGATGAGGAGGTTGAGCGACGCGACGATCTGGCTGCCCACCAAAAAACGAATCGCGAGCGCGGCCACCGCGGCGACAAGGAAATTCGAAAGCGGCCCGGCAAGCGCGATCGCCACCGAGTCCCACTTCGGATTCTTCAAATTGTATGGATTGTACGGCACCGGCTTCGCCCAACCGAACCCGAACAGCAGCATGGGAACGAATCCCATGAGGTCGAGATGCGCGAGCGGGTTCAGCGTGAGCCGCCCTTCCCGCTCGGCCGTGAGGTCGCCGCGCAGCTTCGCCACGAGCGCGTGGCTGAACTCGTGCACGGTGAGCGAAACGAGAATCGCCGCGATCCACGCGAGCGCGATCATCGGGCTGATGCGGAGGAGATCGAGAAACATAGAAAAGTGATTGAGTGGCTGAGTCGTTGAGTCACTGAGCGTTGGAATACCATTAAAGAATTTCCTTCACTCAACGACTCAATCACTCAACGACTTAACGACTATCCTAACAAAAAAACCGCTGGCTGTCAGCCAGACGGCAGTGCCCGCTACGCGCGGGCGGTGGGGCCGCGGGAGGCAAGCGCGGAGAACTCGGGATCTTCCCACCCGAACTGCTCGGAGAGCTCCGCGTCGCGGAGCAGCCAGAGCCGAGACCTGTCCGTGCGGGGATCCCGCTCAGAGAACACGGGCTGCCACGAAAGGACCTTGACGCCCTCCATGTAAACCCGGCTTTCAACCGCCGCGAGCTCGTGCACCTTCGGCTCGACGGTCTCCCGCCAGGCCCGTTCGGCGAACTCGGTGAGCTCCGCACGGGTGTGGCAGACCGAGGGCATTCCAACCCTGGCCTGACACTGGGCACGGAACGCCGAGCGGAACTCGACGAGCGCCGCGTGCAGATCGCGCTGCGCCGCATACGCCATGCCGTAGAGTGCCCGCACCTTCGGATCCCACCCGGCCACCTCGATGTCACCGGTGTACCCGAGCGCACGAAGGGTCACAAGCACCCCCTCATTGACTCCGGCAACCATGCGAAGAACCTTGATGGCTTCCTCGTTGCCGCCGAGTGCGAAACCGACCATGGCCTTGGTCGCGTCCTCGTTCCCCTGCAGGGTGAGGCTCCGCACGATCCTCATCGCGTCCACGTCGCCGGTCTTCGCGTCGCCGATGGCGCCGTTGATCGCGTCGGGGTTGCCCGCGTGCGCCTGCTCCTCCTGCGAGAAGTAGCGCTTGGTCGGCTTGGTGACCAACTTCTCCTTGTAGAACACCACCGCGAGTCCGAACAGGACCATGACGAGAGCCGCGATGGCGCCCACGAACCGGTTGTAGGTGAACCAGGTCGTGGCGGGCTCGCCATTCTCGTCGAGGTGCATGATGTGCCACCATGCGCCGACCTGGTCGAGGAACCCCCGAGACAGCTCCCACTTGCCGCTGAGCTCCTCGGGCGGCTTGGCGTCGATCGCGGCGAGCGTCGCCGCGAGCGTGGCGTCGCGATCGTTGATCGCGTCCACGCCCACCTTCTCGGCGCCGAGACGCATCGTCTCGGTTTCCGCATCGAACGCGGCGAGCTGCGCGCGGGACGCCTCGTTGAACTTCGAGAGTTCCTCACGCGTGACGCGCTCCTGCCGC
>DAISXX010000023.1:0-11046 GCA_036825695.1 Patescibacteria group bacterium
ACGCTCCGGTGACGCCTTCGCTGTCCATGGTAAGCGTCATCGGCGCGCGATTGAGGGCGGCCACGGCGCGCTCGGAGAGGGCCTGCGCGTCCGTGAGCGACACGTCCGGGCTGCGGTGCGTGATGACGAGCGGGGTGCGCGTTTCGGACAGGTTCGCGAGGTTTTGGAGGAGCGCGGTTTGGAATCCCGGGAGGTCGAACTCGTCGCCCGCCACGCCTTCCGTGGCCTCGGCCTTCCAAACGGACCCTTCCTTCGAGAACACGAACGCCGCGTCCTTCGCCGGATGCTCGATATCCGGTTCCGCATTGCGGATGGCGGACGCGAGCAAGTCACGGTTCACGGCCACGTTGACGGCAATTTCCGCGCGGTGGAATTTGGACGCGAACATGGCCCATGCGTTTTCGAGGTCGCCTCCGCCGTGCGCGCGGCCAAGGGCTTCGCCCACCGCTCCGTCCACGTCGAACGTGACGGCGTCCACCGCGTCCGAGCCCGCCACCACCGAGAGCGGGAGCGCGGCGGGCTTGCCTTCCACGAGGATCGGGGCCCCGGACGTCAGAACGCGATCCACCGCGTCTTGCACGGCCGAGCGCGCCGCCTCCGAGGTCAGGCCGCTCACGTTCACGCTGCCGACGTACGTGTTCGGCCCGACGCGGCCGTCATACGATTTGGCCCAGACGAGCGTCGCGCCGACGGCAAAAAAGAGCGCCAAACAACAAAAAACCGCGGCGATCGCGATTTTCATTTTCCCAGTCAGGACGGTCATAGGGTTATTCGGTGAGGTCGATCACGGAGACCTTAGACCTCTGTTCTACCTTTTTGAGCACAAGCGTCAAGATGCCGTTCTTTAAGGAGGCGTCCGCGCCCTCGGTCCGGATGTGGCAGGGGAGCACGACGGAACGGGAAAACGAGCCCCAGTAACACTCGCGTACATGGACCGTCTGGCCGCGCGCCTCCTCGCAGCCGTGCGAACGCACGCCGCGGATCGTGACCGTGTCGGAGGTGACCGAGATGTCGAGGTCGTCCGCGCTCACCCCGGCGATGGCCGATCGGATGACGATCTCGTCCTCGGTCTCGATCACGTCGACCGAAAGCTGGCCCTCTCCATGGGAGAACCATTGTCTGTCCTGCAGTCCGGTGAAAAATTCCGCGTCCGTCGTCATAGTTATTTGACTCGCAACTCGCGCATGTATTCGTAAAGCGGTCCGATGGCGAACCCGACCACGCCCGACCAAATCAGCTCCTCAAGCGGGATGCCGCCGAGCGTGAGGCCCGACAGTCGTTGCGCCTGCCAGAACGTGTGCGCGGCTTCGGGGAACAGGCGGATGAGGAACAGCTGCTCGATGGCAAACACGAGCGCGCAGATGAAGAGGCCGGAGAGCAGGGCGTCGAACACCAGGTCCTTGCGGTCCGCGATGATGTAGGTTCCGATGAGCAACCCGCCGACGATCGCGGACTGTACGGCGGTGAGCGAGAGGATCACGGTGAACGCGAGCGAGAGCACGCCCCAGATCGAGAGCGCGATGACGAGGTGCGCGAGCCAGTGGCTGGCCGGGTGCGTGAAGAACATCGGCCCGCCGCGCAGCTTCTTCGTGTGCTTTCCAAGGACGGCCTGGTAAATGACCGACGCGAGGCCGAACAGGGAGAAGGCGAAAATCAGATCCTCGACGCCGATGCCGCCGATCGCTCCCGTCGCGCGATAGTCGAGAGAAGCCACCATGATGGCACCCGGCGCGAGCACGAGCCCGATGACGCTCATGACGATCTGCTCGTGGCGCGTGGATTTCGAAAAAAACAGGACGATCGCCCAGACCACGAACAGCGCGAGCGACGTATAAAGAAATGGACTCATACGCCGACTATTCTACACCAAAAAAGAAAAAAGCGCCGTAGGGGCGCAGGGGCTTCGTCAGGGCGGCAGGTCACGGATGATTCCGTTCGCGATCTCCTGTCCCTGGCGGGAAAGACGAAATCCGAGACCGTCTCGCAGGCGCATGGCGTCGAAGGTCAGCGTCTCGCCGTTCAGGAGAAGGAATTGTCCGTCCCCGACGTTTTCGCGCATGGTGATGGTGCCGCGTCCGACGCCGTCGACCGAGATCTGGTATTGCTGCGCGGCGCTCTTGGTCGCTTCGACCGGCAGGCGCGTTCGCGGCTGCGGGGCGCCGTGCGCGTCGGGAAACGTCCCGTCGACAGTTGGCATGATTCATCCTGTTGCGGCCCACATGACACCATGGCAAGCCCGTTTCGTCAAGTATTTGAGGGTTATGCACACCCGTCCCTGGCCGTCCGGCGCGACAATCGGTATGGTTGCGGCGGAGGTAACCATGCAGGACCAATCGCGCCCGAACGCGGAACGGATCGCGTCGTACGCGGTCCGGGAACTTTCCTACGCCCCGTCGGCCGCGGGGTACGCGCAAACCTTTTTTCGGGAGCACGGCCCGCTGCTCGACACGTGTGCCGACGCTTCGGCCATGCGCCGGCTCGACGGTATCGCGCAGCTCGGCCTGAAGCGTGGGACGCATCGGGTCCCGGCGGCGATGGTTCCGCCGTGCGGCGGTCGGATGGCCGACACGACGCCGATCGAATCGGTCACGCGCCGGGAGCATTCGGAACGGACGTGCGGCGCGATGGTCGCGTTCTGCGCGCTCCACCGCGTCCCGTTCGATGAGATGCGCCACTCCGCGCTCGCGGCGCTGTTCCACGACGTCGGCCACCCGCCGTTCTCGCATACTACCGAGCCCGTCCTCATCCGCCATGGGCGTCCGCATCATGAGGAGGTGGGCCAACGCGTCGTTCGGGAGAATGACGAACTTGCTCTCGCGTTCCGACGGCACGGAATCGACGCGGAACGCGTGATCGCGATCATGCGCGAGGAAGGCGATCTCGGCCTCCGTCAGAAACTCGTCGACACGGCGACGTATCTCGTGCACGACGCGAGGAGCGCGGGAATGCGGTACGTCGGCGAGGCGCTCGAATGGAACGTGCTGCGGTCCATTTCCGCCGTGCGGGACGGGGCGTTCGAAACCGATGACGCGTTTCCCCTCTCCCAGCTCATGGAACGCCGGACGGAAATGGCGAACCTCTTGTACGAGCATCCCTATAACCGGTTGAATTCCGCGCTGCTCATGGAGCTTGTCGACTGGATTGTCCGAGAGGACTGGATCGCGCTCGACGCGCTCGTGACCGGCGTCGACCGCGACGTGCTCGCGGCCATCGACCGGGCCGTCCGTTCGAACGCGCCCGCGTGGGTTCGGTCCGCCTCGCGGTTCGTGCGCGGCCGGCCGACCGAGTTGCGGAACTGGAACGTCGAGGAATTCCCGAATGAGGAGGACGCCCGCGCGGTTCCGTCGAGCGCGGCGCGTCCGCGCTTCGTGCTTCCCGCGGCGGATTTCACGGGCAAGACGCTCCCGGTCCGGCTCCCGGGCGGCGACACGTTCGGGGTCCGCGCGCCGCCTTCGTCTCGTCCGCTCCACCATGCGCTCTGGCATGTCGTCACGTTCTCAGGCCCGATCTAGTCGGGCCTGTTTTTATGAGCGTACGAACGAAAATCGTATTCGCCGTGCAAATCTTGACTTTTTCGGCAAAACTGTCACCATGTTGCCGGAGGTTCCATGGATGAAAAACCTGACTGGAGATTCCCGTCGTCCGACGGGGCGAAGAACCGGCTCTGGTCCGCGCATCGCGGGTCGAGGAACGCGCCGATGCAGGCGTGGTACTGGGCGGATGGGTTCCGTGCCGAGGATGCCAGCGAGGCGTTCCTCGCGGGGTTGCGCGACGCATTCTGGTCGTCGGGCAAGGTCCGCGTCGTCGTGAATGCCGACGTGGTGCTCGAGCGCGGCTCTGGCCCGGAAGACGCCACGTTCGTGCGGATCAATATGCCCGACCGGTTCGTTCCGTCGTTTTCCTCGGGCGGGAAGACGTTCGCCGCGATTCGCGTGCTGTCCGACGCGATGGTCGACTTCTCCGTGATGACCGGTGACGGGAAGACCCCGTCGGTCCGCGTGCCGATGCGTTCCGTGCGCACCGAGTTCCGGCCCGGGGCGGCAGACGATCTTCCGGTCCCCTCGAACCTGTTGCGCACCGCGCGCGCCCAGGCCGAGGTTGCGCCGCCGGTTCGGCCCCCCGAGCGCTTGGGGCCGTCGTCTCCTACGCTGGTTCCGTCGTTCGGCTCCGACCGAAGCGTCGGAGCCCCCGATCCGACGGATGCGCCCGCGGCCTCCGTTGCCATCGCGTCGCCCGACGACCCGACCGCCGACCACGAACCGCCTCGCCGCGTGGTTGACGGCCGCGTCGCGGTTTCCGTCCGTCGTCGCGTCTGGGCGCCCGTCCCTCCGGCCGTTCCCGAACACGTCTCGGGTCCATCCGACCGTGGCGTCGCGGCCGTCGACCACCGTGTTGCGCCGCCGCCGCGCGCCGCCGTGCCCCCGACGAAGTCCGTCCTCGACGACGACCCGCCCCCGGTTCCTCCGCTGCCGGTCGGCATTCTGCTCGCCTTCGTCGCGGGGATCGCGCTGATCTTCGTGGCCGCCGTCTACGCCCTCCTGTGAGCGGCGTCTTTTTTTTAAAAAAAATGGACCACGACCGAAGTCGGGGTCAGGCCGCGAGTCTGCGCAATACGATGCGGCGGATCTCGTCGATCGGCAATCCGGTGCCGAGCAGGCGGGAGGATCCTCCGACGATATCGGAGCCGCCCCAACCGGTTTCGCGCGTGAGGCCCTCGGCGTCGTTGAGATCGTCGTAGAGCCCCATGACCGGGAAGGGGATGTACGATGAGCGACGACCGATCGAGCATACCAGTCGACCGTCGGGCCGGCGCGCGACCACGTTCACGAACGCGTCCATGCCGTTGGAGAAGAGATGCCACCGCGCCTCGCTGCCGCCGATCTCATCGGCCATGAGGAATCGCGGCCCGCGGTACAGGATGTCGCTTCGGATGTCCGGTTCCGACTCCTCCCCCTGGTTCATGAGGAACAGGTCGAGTCGGCGCAGGTTCGCCTCGAGGTTGTCCTCGAGCTGGGCTTCGGTGGCGACCGCGAGCGCGCCGGTCTTGCGCAGCGTCGTGTACCGCTCGAACACCCACACGTGCTGGCGGACGATCCGCCGGTCGAGCTTCATCGGCCATGACCCGCCCGTGACGTCGAGCTTGTCGTTGATCGCGAGGTGGCGGCTCACGTGCGGGACGCTCTTCGTCCCTTCGAAGTCCGCGTTGCGGAGCAGGAACCAGACGGCGTGCGACGTATCCTGGTCCGTGTCGTTGATCCAGAGGTGGACCGTCTCGTTGCCGAACGCCTGCGTGATGCCGCCCTTCAGCGCCACGTAGACCTGCATGGCGGTCGACATCGTCGCGTCGCGCACCACGCCGTCATGGTGGTCGAAGTTGAAGCGGCGGTTCGCGACGTCGAGCCGCGGCCCGCCGCGCACCATTCCGTCGAGCGCGACGGAGTTGCGGGGCGTTCTGGCGACGAACTCCTCCCAGCTCCATGCGACGCGCGGAAGGACGTGGATGACGAATTGGCCTTTGCTGATCATGGATCCTCCGAAGTGAGCCGCCCTGAACGCTAGCAGGACGTGTGACGCGGGTCAATGGGGCGGAGAATAAAAAATCCCGGGTCGCGCAACGAGCGCGCTTCCCGGGTCAGATGAACTTCATCCAGTTCTCCGCGGTGACCTCGATCGTTGGATCGATTCTTCCCGGACCCGGACGGAACTTCTCGCGGTTCGCGAGGGCCTCGTCCTCGAACGCGCGTTCGATGTCGCGGTATACCGTGACGCGGTCTCGGTGGTGTCCGTGCTCCGGCGGTCCTCCGCCGTAGGTTGCCACGTCGAAGCGGTTCTCGGCGGTTCCGATCAGCTCGGTCTTCTCCGCGTCGAACGGAAAGGAGTCGCTCTCGCGGAACGCGATCCATCGCGACCCCGCGACGCCCGTATGCATCGGACAGTTCATGGCGTTCACCCGATAGGTGTACACGCGTGATCCGTCCGTGTCGAAGTGGGCGCGTTCGACGAACACCCCGCACACGCAGTACGTTCCCTTGCCGGTCGCCTGCTGCTCAAGAATGCGCTGTACCCGAGCGAACATCGCCGGGGAATTCAGGAAGGTCTTCATGAGCGGCTCCAGCGCGCGCTCTCGTTCCAAGTCTGGAAACATTGACGCCTCGTTGAAAGGTTCTTCGTGTCGCCGGTCTCCCTGGTCGTGGGGAAACCCGGCGCACCAAGTCAGCCACGATACTCTCTATTTGGTGCCACGTCAACCGTCTATTGACGCTCGCGCCGAAAACAACTATCATGCGCCCACAAATCCCAACCACGGCCCCATCGTCTAATGGTTAGGACACGGGCTTTTCAAGCCTGTAACCGGGGTTCGACTCCCCGTGGGGTCACCAGAAAATCCTTCGCCTTTGGGCGAGGGATTTTCTGTTGGAATCCCACCCCAGTTTGCGGTCGATCCTCTCATTGCAAAACCCCGGACCTCCGACCGCGAGTTTTGCAGTTGGTGGTTCGGGGTTGAGTTGTGGCCTAGTAGCGGGCGCCGTAGCATCGACGTTCGATGTCGATCTCGTCGGCGTCCGGGTACAGATTGGGGCTGACCCACTCGGGGTCGAAGGTATTTTCCATTTTGGCGAGACGCATCGCGCCCGGCGCCGAAACGGTCAGTCCGTCAGGGTTCCGGAAGAACCCCCCGTTCTGGCCGCCGATGAAGACCCACCCGTTCACGACCAGGCCGTAGACCAGGTCGGAATCGTCGATATCGGCTCGTGCCAGGTCCTTGGCGAGTGTTTCCAGACGAGCTTTGTACCGCTCGTCCCGGGCCCGACCGTCTTCTCGACGGGTCCTGTACTCCCGCTTCGCTTCCTGGAACGAAATCACGGTGACCCAGCCCGTCTGCAGGATCAGGGTTGCGCGCTTCAGCCGGTTCAGCCAAAGGGTGATTTCGGTATCGCCCTCGATCCGGAGAGCACGCTTCGTGATGAAGGCCGACCCAGAGGTTCCCCACTCCGCGTTGCGGAGCGCGTCGCGGATCGCGTCGCGCGCCTGGTTGAGCGAGGTCTTCGCCGAACTGTGTCGGTCGTCGTGCCAGGGCGTCCCGTTCAGGACGGCTTGGGCGAGGTTGAAGTTCTTGATGAGGGCGCTCCATGCGCCGGCGGTCAGACGGGTATCGAGTTTGTTCACGATGTCCTTTTGGGTGGTGAGCCCATCTCACTGTTTCTCGCCGTGTGGCGAGTGATCCGTCATCCATCTTTCGGGAACGCTGCGTGAGACAGCTTCCGGATCATTGGTTGTAACGAAGGGCGGATCCCTTCGTAACGTGAAGTCGCGTCTTCGGCGGCTTCTCGGAAGAAGCGATATTTCGCTTGGTCGGAGAAGGCGCCGATCGCGACATCGGAGAAGTATGCTATCACAGTTTGACCGTTTTGTCAAGAGGAGCTCATTGAATATTTGGCTGAGATAAAAGAAAAAGTCACCCGATGGGTGACGCGTTCGGAAGTTCTTCCGCGTTGGCGAGTTCGAGGAGTTTGGCGCGGGCGCGGGACAGTCGGGACATGACCGTTCCGATCGGAACGTCCAGCCGGTTCGCGATCTCCCCGTAACTGAGTTCCTCGTGGTACCGCAGACGCAGGATCGTCTCGTGCTCGGGATTCAGGCGGCGGAGAAGGCGGTTGAGGGCGTACGCCAGCTCGCCGTCGGCATGGCGTTGTTCCGCGTCCGTCGGTCCCGGAGGAGCGAGCACGGATCCGTACTGCTCGAGGACCTGCGTTCGACGTTTCCGGTCGCGAAGAACGTTGAGCGCGTGGTTGAAGACCACGCGGTAGAGCCAGGCCTTGATCCGGAATCCGGGGTCGAGCAGCCTGGGTTCCTTCATGGCGCAGACGATCGTGTCGACCGCGAGGTCCGTCGCCTCCTCGTCGTCCTGGACGACTTTGGTCGCATGCCTCGTCAGGCCGGGAAGGTAGAGTCGCATGATGAGCTCGTAGGCGGCATCCCGGCTCGTTGCCGCCAGGTCCTTGATGCGCCGTTCTGTTTCCAAAGGGTCGAGACGCGTGGCCGGTTGCATGGTAACTCCCACTCAGGAGGGATGGATCGTAGCCGAAAGATCACCCGGTGTCAACGGTAGGCGTCATGCGTTTCCGTTTTGAATCGGGCGAACAAAAAGCCCGAATCGCCTGGCGGTTCTCCCTAGTCGCGTTCGGCCGTTTTTGTTTTGGCGGGTTTCGGCGCGGGATCCCCGACCCTTGACGGTGGGGCGAAAATCAGGCTATTTTGGCGGCTCGCGACGTAAGGGTTACGCGCGAGTTTCGTTGAAATGGGTACCCGGTCATCCTGCCGGGCCAAGAATCAAGAGGTTCAGATGCTCCTTCTGCTGGCCGTATTCGGCTGTTCACCCGCTCCCGTCGTCAATAACTACTACGAGACCGTCTATCAGGTCGCCGCCCCCGAGGACGATACCGGCGCGACCGAGACCGTCAACCCCGAGGACACCGGCTGGCAGGAGATCGATCCTCCGGAGGAGATCGTCCCGGCCACGGCGCCGGTTGACCTCGGGCTCGACCCGTTCGCGGAGGACGGAGTCGTCTACTGGTTCGACGTCACCGAGGAACAGGTCGCCCAGATGAACGACGACTGGGCCAACGGTTGGTACGATTGGTACGGTCCGCTCTACACGGTCGACGAGGAGGGTGACGGTGCCACGTATGCCGATCACCTCTACGTCTGTCTTCCGGGAGCGGTCTTCTGTGCCGACTACGGCCAGTGCCAGACGAACGTCGTCGGTCAGTCCACGGGGACCACGTGGACGTCCGTGACGATCCCCAACCTGAGCCTCGACTCCAACGAGTTCGTGACCGGCGAATACTTCGACTACGCCACCGAGCTCGACCACGTGCGTCTCAACAACGCCAGCGTGGGGTCGGTGTTCGGCGAGCCCCTCGCCCTGTCCATCTGGGAGGCGGCCGGGTACGCGGCGCCGCGGTGGAGCTACGGGTTCGTCGGCGGCACGCCCTGGCAGCGGAGCGACCTGCTCGTCCCGTACGTGGTCGTCGAGACCTACAAGACGGAATTCTGCGACGCGCGCCCCGAGTTCTTCGGCGGGGGATGCGAGAACATTTGGGAGTGGTACAGCTACGACATCTCGGCTGCCAACGTGTCCTCGATCAACCAGGGGTGCGAGGTCCACGGCGGCTGCGTGACGGACCGGCTTTCCGAATTCGCGGAAACGGTCGACGCGTACCTGTACCAGGACGGCTTCCAGGCCGCGACCGCCGAGTACTTCGATTGGGACCAGTTCCACTTGCAGCAGTGCCTCTCGTGGTACACGCAGACCGGGGATGACTACATCCACAACCTGAACAACATCGTGCTTGTCGAGGGGAGCGACGGGAAGTTCCGGATCATGCCGTGGTCTACCGACATCAACGCCGGCCTCGCGTGGGGCGGCGCGTGGACCGGGATGGACCTGTGGGGGTGGTCCAACCTGTCCATGGGGTGCCAGTACGATTCTCAGTGCTGGCAGGAGACCATCGACACGTGCTCGGCGCTGCTCGACACGATGGAGATGGTCGACCCGGCCAACACGATCCTTCCCGGTCTCTACCTTCGGCTGCAGAATGCCACCTCTCCGTGGGGCGACGACGGCGGCGACGGGATGCTCCGCTCCCCCGACGACGCCATGTATGCCACCGCGTACGGGTTCTACTCCGGCCGTGTCGAGGATGCCCGTGAGGAGCTCGCCACGTACGTCGATCCCTCGAGCTGGGATACCGGTGGCGCGGACACGGGCATCGTCTACGAATAGCAGCGTTCTCCGGGCCGGCGCCAACGAAGCGTCGGTTCTTTATTTTCGAGCGTCCGTGCCAAAGAAAAAACCTGAACGCGTCAGTTCAGGTCGAGGCGGGGGCGAGCACCCGCGGGTTCGCGAGGGGGTACGAGGTGCCGAGGGTCCCGTCGGCAAAGAGATTGAGGCTGGTACAACGGCTGTCATCGAAGTCCCAATAGGTGATCTCCATCCCTTCGTGGCGCATGACGGGATTTTCCCTGAAGGAACCGACCACGGGCCAGTCGGGAAGGGTCCATTCGCGGGTCTCGCCGTAGAGCCTGCGGAGCACCAGGCGCCGCACGCCGATGCGCCGGCACTCCGCGACGAAGGCGCCCAGTTCCGGGACGTTGTGCTCGTCGAGGACGCAGGACACCTTGACCGGGATGCGCGCCTCGTGAATGATGCGCGCGAGGTCGGGGACGGGGCCGCGTCCCATCATCTTGGCGTACGTCTTCGGATCGAAGGACGGGAATGAGATGCATGCCCGGTCGTAACGGTTCAGCGTGTGTATCTTCGCGATGGCGAGCGCCCCGTTGGTGTGCACCGAGAATCGCGCGTCGGCGTGGAGCCGTGTTCGCAGCAGGGCGAGCAGTTCCGCCTCGTGTCGGTAGAGCTGCGGGTCCGTGGTGGTGCCGGTGAAGACGATCTCACGGACGCGGTGTTCGTTGACCGCGGAGACGAACGCGTCGATCCCGCGCGGCGGGAACACGTTGAGATTGCCCGCGTTCGCGCGCTCGGGAAGAAGCTTCCCGATGCACCATGGGCACGCGCGGTTGCACGGCCCGGCGAACAGCACGTTGGCGAAGTCGTACATGCGGCTCCTATCCCGCCACGCGTTCGGCGAACTGGCGGTTGCGGTCCATGTCCGTCGCGCGCTCGGGGTCGCGGTCGATCAGGTGGTTCTGGACGCTCGGGGCAAAGAACAGGGCGATGACGCCGTTGACCTGCTGCGCGCCGTCCTTCGTGAGGCTGAGGCCGCGCGGCGTGTCCTCCATAAGGCCGTTCGCGAGAAGGAACGTGATCTCGGGGCCGTACGCGTCTTCGAGCGCGACGCCGAATTTGGCGCGGAACGCGTCGCGGCTGATCTCGCCGAAGTAGAAGCTCACCGCGCACATCTTGCCCATCATCTGCCGCGCCGGCAGGTCGTAGAGGTCCTGCAGCGGGAGGCGGCCGGCCGCGACCCCGTTCAGGTACGGCGCGGGGTTTTTGCCCGCCGGACCCCCGTTGTACGGGACGGG
>DAISXX010000024.1:0-11007 GCA_036825695.1 Patescibacteria group bacterium
ATCTTGTCGACTTCCGTGCCCGCCTCGAAGAACGCCTCGAGGCGCGGGATGGCCGCCTCGACCGGAGCCTCAATGACGAGGAACGCCTTGTTCACGCCGCTCTGCGGCCACGCGTCGACCGAGTTGTCGATCATCGCGGCATAGACGCGCGGAAGGCCGGTCGGCTCCTCCGAGACGACGAGTCCCGTGAGCGGATCGCGAAACGTCGGCGCGGACGGTTCCGCCGCGACCGGCGCGGCGACGTGACTGCCCGACCACGCGCGCCAGGCGAACCACATACCAAACGCAAGCGCCAGAATGATGGCGCTTGCGATGAGGTGTTTCCTGGTCAGTTTACTTTTTGGCTTCGGCATCTTCGGCGGACTCATCGTCCGACTTCTTTTCCTTCTCAACCTTCTCAACCGCGGTCACGTCGATCTCGACCGCCTTGCTGAGCTCAGCCATCTCCTCCTCGGAACGCGGCGCGGCCACGAGAGCCACCACGGCATCCTCGTCCTCGATGATCTCGACGCCGGCCGGAACCGGGAGCTCCTTCACCTTGATCATATCATCAAACGTGGCGAGCTTCGAGATATCCACCTCGATGAAGGACACGAGGTCCTTCGGGAGTGCGCGGACGCGGATCTCGTCCATCGGGCGAACCAGCGTGCCGCCAAGGCCCTTCACCGCACCGGACTCGCCGATGAAGTGGAGCTTGACCTCGGCCTCGAGCTTCTTCGTCATGTCCACGGCGCGGAAATCCGCGTGGGTGAACTCGTCGCGCATCGGGTCGGTCTGCATGTCCTGGATGAGGACGTGCATGGCCTTGCCGCCGTCGACCACGAGCTCGACGATCGTCGATTCTCCGGCCTTCTTGAGCACCGTGGCGAACTCCTTGTGGGAGACCTCGATGTTCATCGGCTTGGTTCCGGAACCGTACACAACGGCCGGAATGATGCCTTCGTTGCGCAGGTGGTAGGTCTTGCGGCCGACCAGCGTGCGGGTTTTTGCCTGAAGTGTTTGGGATTCCATATCAAAATACGAGCGAATAACGCCCGTATTGTGCCTCAGGAGGCAAAAGATGTCAACCCCGTACTAGCCGACGCGGCGAGATTTTGCGGGAGCCTTGGCCCGGGAACGCCGTTTTCGGGCCGGAACCGGCAAAAGCGACGACAATCCTTCCCCAAGCGCCTTGTGGACGTCGATCACGTCGTCGGTGCTTACCCGACGGGCGACATGGAACCGGAGCACGTCCTCCGGACTCAAATCCGTGACCAAACCGACCGTGCTGGCGCCCGTCTCGTTCTCGCACAAAAGCGCGAGCGTTGCCCCGCCGCACTTCTTGCAGGTGACATGCAACAACCGCGTCTTCCCCTGCTCGGAGAGCACGCGCGTCTGCATCGGATGGAAGCGAGCCTCGCACAACGGACAATACGAGACGATCCGGAGGGAGTCATTGCCGATGGGCGTTGGAGTCGTCATATGATGCCAATCTATCATGACCGCGAACGCATGGCCACACTCTCCACGATTCCGAGCATGAACAGCGTGGAAAGCAGCGAGGATCCGCCATAACTGACGAGCGGAAGCGCCACGCCGGTAACCGGGAGCAAACCGAGGTTCATCCCCGCGTTAATGAAGAACTGCACGAACGTCACGCCGCCGATCGCGAGGAGGAGGAACGCGGTAAAGTCGTCGCGCGTCTTACGGGCGATCTGCCAGATGCGGACGAACACGAGCGCGTAAGCCGAGAGAACGAGGCATACGCCGATGAACCCAAGTTCCTCCGACACCACGGCGAAGATGAAGTCCGTCTGCGACTCCGGGAGAAACTTAAGCTGGCTCTGCGAGCCGAATCCGAGCCCGCTCCCGAACAGCCGTCCCGCGCCCACCGCGATGATCGCCTGCGTCACGTTGTACCCCTGGCCGCGCGGATCGGCGCCCGGGTTCGCGAACGTCAGGATGCGGTCCTTCTGGTATGGCGCGAGCAAGAACGTCCAGGCGACCACGGACACGACCGCGAACGCGGCGCCGAGCGCGAACAGGTGGCGCTTCTTCATGCCGGCGTACAGTACGAGGATGCCCCACATCCCAATGAGCAGCGCCGCGGAACCGAGGTCCGGCTGCTGAAGCACGAGGAACACGGGAACCGCCACGATCGCGCCGCTCTCGAACAGCTCGCGCCACCCGAAGTCTGGGCGCGCGCGGCGGCTGAAATACGCGGCCAACGTCACGGCGAGCGCCACTTTCATGAACTCCACCGGCTGCAAGCTCACCGGTCCGAACACGTACCAACCCGTGGTGCCGTTGACGGTGGAGCCGAACGCGAGCACGCCGACCAGGAGCGCGTTGCCAAGCGCGTACATCGCCAGCGCGTAGTTGCGCAACATGTGGTAGTTCGAGAACGCCATCGCGAAGAACACGCCGAACCCGAGCACCGCGCCGACGGCCTGTTTCTCCAGATTCAAAAAATCGGACGAGCCGTGCGAAAGCTCGACCGAATAAATCGCGGCCAGACCGAAAAGCACGAGGGTGAACGCCCCGAGGATCAAGACCCAGTCGGCGGATTGCAGCCATCGAAACCGAAACGTCATTCTAGCGTCTTCCACGCGACAGTACGCGCGTCCTCGTATCCTCCGTCGTCTCCCCTTCTAGCGGCTTGTACGTACCGATGTCAAACGGGTTCACGTCCGCCTCCACCTCCACCTTGTTCGCGTTCGGAACCGTTCCGAACCAATTGAGCGAGACGTCCTGCGACTCGCCGGCATCGAGCGAGGTGAGCGTGGTGGACGTAACGCCCGCGAGCGACGCGCCGCGCAGCAGGCGGACGACGAACGTCGGCTCGTAATAGCTGAACGCGGAGCTGTTTTCCACGGCGAAGGTCACGCGCGGCACGGACGTGCCGTCCACGTCGACGGTTTCGAACGTCGGATTCGTGACGACGAAGTTCAGCCGGTCCGAAAGCCAGGTGGCGACGTCGCCCGTGACGTGGTGGTCGACGCGGTGCCAGACGAGATCGGACACGACGAGCGTCGCCGATCGCGGGATCGCGGGCGAGGGTACCGCAAACGCGAGCACCGGCTTCTCGGAATTCGGCAGCACGAACGCCGTTGCCGTGTCGGTGGTCCCGGCGCTCGACGCGAACGCGTACGTGAACTCGCCCCACCAATTGGCGTTCGGGTTCGTAACCGTCGCGTACAAGTCGAACTTCCCTTCCGACGACGGCACCGCGGTCACCGCGCCGATCGTGAGATCCTTCGCCTTGCGCGCCTCCGCGTACGCGTGCAGGTCGTTCTGACCGTACGCCGCGAGCTCAAGCACCGCGCGCGTTTCCTCCGGCTCGCTGATGATGAACCCGTCAAGCAACGCCCAGCCGGCAATCAAAAGAATGATCCCGTCGACGCACGCGAACGCGATGACGCCGAGGCGCTTCAATCCGTCGCGGTGCTCGATCCACCAGCGCGACAGCCGATATTGCTTTTGATATTCCTTCTCCGCCTCGAGAAGAACCTCCCCGTTTTCCATAACACGCACAGTATACCCGATCCGAAGACGATTGACATGTACCGAAATTTCTGTTGGAATCGACGCACCGTGCCATTCCGGCTCGGCAACGACACAACCGCCGCCGACGGGGTAGAACCCGGAAGCGGCTCCGGTAGAACGGAGCGACACGATGGAACGACAGCTCTTCGACAAACCCCTGGCCGATCTGCGCGAGGCCTTCGTCCGCGCACGCTTCGCCGAACCCGCGATGTTCGGCCGCGCCGACATCCCCAAGTGGCTCGCGGACCCGGAGTGGACCGGGATCATCGACTTCGACAAGTCCCGGGCGTTTGTCCGGTCCTTCGAGGAGGTCTGGGAGAATCTGGAACGCGACCAGGAACTCGCGCGATACGCCACTCCGACCAACAAGATTCCGGACTGGATGCTCAGTCGCGTGAACGACAAGATGGCGCTCGAGATCCTCAACGCCGAGATCAAGGGCAACCGACCCAACGCCAATGAGGCCCGCGCGTTCCTCAACAGGATAGCCCGCCACGCGGTCGCGAACGTTCGGAAGGACGCCGAGCGCGACTTCGACGAGGCCGCCGCGGTCTCGGCCGACGGGACGAAGATCGTGAAGGCAGCGTGGGTACTGGCCGCCAACGTGACCCCGGCAAGCTTCACCGAGCTTTACCCGGGTTCCGCCCTGATCGACGAAATGGAACTATTTCCGTCGGCGGCCTTCGCGGAACGGAAGGCCTTACTTCGTCCCGGCCGCGGCGGCACGCGAGTCGGGTTAAGCCTCAAGAAATCGGAAGGCGCGATCGTCGACCGGTTCTCTTCCAACGCGCCCCCAGAAATGGCAAACCTCGGAGAAAACGGGAGCTGGGACTACGCGGTATTCGCATGCAACGACGGAACGGACGCCTTTCCCATCCTGGTCATCGATCGAAACCTGTGTCCGCGACTCCCATTGAATGGGCGCAAGATCCGAGTCTGACCAACCCACGGCCCCGACCTCGTTCGGGGTTCTTTTATTTTCCGGCCCCAGATGCTATCCTACAACCGTTCTGAACCCCTTTTATGGCTGACAAAAAACCAAAGGCGAAGGAAGGCGAATACGGCGCAAGCCAAATCCAAGTCCTCGAGGGGCTTGATCCGGTGCGCAAGCGCCCGGGCATGTACATCGGCTCCACCGGCGTGTCCGGGTTGCACCACCTCATTTGGGAAGTGGTGGACAACTCCGTGGACGAGGCGATGGCCGGGCATGGCAAGGAGATCATCACCATCCTGAACGACGACGGCACCGTGTCCGTGGAAGACCACGGGCGCGGCATTCCGGTTGACCCGCACCCGCAGTTCAAGGTGTCCGCGCTCGAGCTGGTGCTCACGAAGCTCCACGCCGGCGGCAAGTTCGGCGGTGGCGGCTATAAAGTTTCCGGCGGTCTGCACGGCGTGGGCGTGTCCGTCGTGAACGCGCTTTCGAGCTACGTGCGCGCCGAGGTGAAGCGCGACGGCAAGCTGTGGCAGCAGGAGTACAAATTCGGAAAGCCGCAGAACAAAGTGAAGCAGGTCGGCACGGCGCGCGGCACCGGAACCACCATCACGTTCAAGCCGGACGAGACGATTTTCGAAACCGTCGAGTTCGACATCGACACCATCCTGAACCACCTCCGCCAGCACGCGTACCTCACGAAGGGCGTGAAGTTCGTGATCATCGACAACCGCACGGCGTCGAAGACCGCGGGCTACGGATTCTACTTCGAGGGCGGCGTCGCGTCGTTCGTGCGCCACATCAACCACGGCAAGGCCGCCAAGCACCCGAACGTCTTTTACGTGTCGAAGCACGACGACGCTTCCGATATGGACGTGGAGGTCGCGCTCCAGTACACCGACGAGTACCACGAGTCCGTCTACTGTTTCGCCAACAACATCATCAACCCGGAAGGAGGCTCGCACCTCGTGGGCTTCCGTGCCGCGCTCACCCGCGAGCTCAACAACTACGCGCGCGGCAAGGGGTTCATCAAGGAGAAGGACTCGAACCTCACGGGCGACGACGTCCGCGAGGGATTGACCACGGTCATCTCCGTCAAAATTAAGGATCCGCAGTTCGAGGGCCAGACCAAAGCGAAGCTCGGCAACCCGGAAGCGCGCACCGCGGTGGAAGCGATCTTCGGCGAGGCGTTCAAGGTGTTCCTCGAGGAACACCCGCGTGACGCCGAGGGCATCATCAGCAAGTGCGTGCTCGCGGCCCAAGCCCGCGCCGCCGCCCGCGCGGCGCGCGACACGGTGCTGCGCAAGGGCGCGCTCGAGGGCCTCACGCTCCCGGGCAAGCTGTCCGACTGCTCGAGCAAGGATCCGAGCATCTCGGAGCTGTACCTCGTGGAGGGCGACTCCGCAGGCGGCTCGGCCAAGCAGGGGCGCAACCGCGAGAACCAGGCCATCCTCCCGCTGCGCGGAAAGATCCTGAACGTGGAACGCGCGCGCCTCGACAAGATGCTCGCGAACAACGAGATCAAGTCGCTCGTCATCGCGCTCGGCACCAACATCGGCGAGATGTTCAACATCGCGGAGCTGCGCTACGACCGCGTCATCATCATGACCGACGCCGACGTGGACGGCGCGCACATCCGCACGCTGCTCCTGACGCTCTTCTACCGCTACTTCCCCGAGCTCATCAAGCAGGGCCACATCTACATCGCCCAACCGCCGCTGTTCCGCATCGCGGTGGGCAAGGAATTCCGCTACGTGTTCACGGAGGAAGAAAAGCAGGCGGCCATCATGGAGCTGACCGGCGGCAAAGGCATGAAGGGCGCGAAGCCGGCGCACGTGGAGGCGGCCGAGGCCGCGGAAGCCGAGGAGAACCCGGACGGAGCCACGGCGCTCGAGGTGGGCGGCGTAAAGGTGAACGTCCAGCGCTACAAGGGTCTCGGTGAAATGAACCCGGAGCAGCTCTGGGAAACGACGATGAACCCCGAGACGCGCGTGATGATGCGCGTCACCATCGAGGACGCGGAAAAGGCCGACGACACGTTCGACGTCCTGATGGGTGAAGACGTCGCGAGCCGCAAGCACTTCATCCAGACGCACGCGAAGAACGTGCAGAACCTCGACATTTAACGGAAGACGGGGCGTCTCGCCCCGTCTTTTGACAAGATTCCGGCCTTCCTGTATAGTTTCCGCAGAAAGGCCCGCAAGGGCTTCTTAAAGTAGCAAGGATATGGTCAACCCGGCCAAACACGTCGTGAACTATTTCCGTGAATCCAAGGAAGAGCTCGAGAAGGTCACCTGGCCGACGCGCCAGGCCACCATCCGCTACTCGATCATCGTGGTCGGCGTCGCGGTGCTCATGGGCGCGTTCTTCGCCGGACTCGACTCCGCGCTGAACCTCGGATTGGAAAAACTTATCGGACTTACAACGTAAGGGGGAACTATGCCAAAGCAAACAGCGCAATACGGACGGCGTTGGTACGCCATCCACACGTACTCGGGCTACGAGGACAACGTCGCCGAGGCGCTCGGACAGCGCATCGAGACGATGGACATGCGGGAGAAGATCTTCAACGTCCTCGTCCCGAAGGAGAAGAAGGTGAAGATCAAGAACGGCAAGCGCAAGACCACGGAAGAGAAGATCTTCCCGGGATACGTGCTCGTCGAGATGATCGTCACCGACGACTCGTGGTACGTGGTGCGCAACACGCCGAACGTCACCGGCTTCATCGGCACGGGCACGGTCCCGACGCCGATCGCGCAGGAGGAGATCGACGCGCTCATGAAGCGCGTGGGCGTGAACGAGCCGGAGATGACGTTCGACGTCACGAAGGGCTCGGTGGTGCAGATCACGGACGGCCCGTTCAAGAACTTCGAAGGAAAGGTGTCGGACATCGACGAACAGCGCGGCAAGATCAAGGTGCTGGTCAACATGTTCGGCCGCGAGACTCCGGTGGAGCTGGATTTTCTCCAAGTCAAGAAACTGTAGCCCAAGAGTCGAAAAGTCGTAGAGTCGGAAAGTGGAAGAGTCACGCGGTTTGACTCGGCACTCTCCGACTCTACGACTCTACGACTTTTCCACTTCTCTAACCCACATAGCCTGGTTGCTCCGACAAACTCGGAGAATCCAATACCCAATAAACGCTATGGCCAAGAAACTCATCACGCAGATTAAGCTCCAGATCGCGGGCGGCGCCGCGACCCCGGCCCCGCCGGTCGGTCCGGCCCTCGGTCAGCACGGCCTCAACATCGCGAACTTCGTCAAACAGTTCAACGACGCGACGGCCTCCCGCCGCGGCGAGACGGTTCCGGTGATCATCAACGTGTACGAGGACCGCTCGTTCGACTTCATCACGAAGGTCGCCCCGGCCTCGGGCCTCATCGCCAAGGCCGCCGGCATCGCGAAGGGTTCGGGCAAGCCGCTCACCGAGAAGGTCGGCAAGATCACGAAGGCGCAGCTGCGCGAGATCGCCGAGAAGAAGATGCCGGACCTGAACACGACGGACATCGACGCCGCGATGAAGATCATCGCCGGCACGGCTCGGCAGATGGGCGTGGATGTGGTGTAATACCAGCATCCTAAGTCCCTAACCCCAGCGATATGACCAAGGGAGGTTCCATCATTCTGCGGATCTACTTCTCGCTCGTGGCATTCGTCACCCTGATGATTCTCATCTTCTCGGTGTCGGACCTCATCAACATCGTGCTGAAGACGTACGTCTTCCCCGCCGCCGACCGCGCCGCGTACTCCTCGTACTGCGACCTGTCGTACCAGACGCAGGAACAGTGCGACCAGCAGCAGAAGAATAACGAGGAATCCGCGATGATCCAGAAGCAACAGGAGGCCGTGCGCGACATCTCGTTGCTGCTCGTCTCCGCCCCGCTGTTCTGGCTCCACTGGCGCATCGTGTACCGCGATTGGATGGGAGAGCACGAGGATAAGAAATAACTACCAAAAACCAAAATACAAGCTCCAAATTTGGAACTTGGACGTTGGAACCTGAATCTTAAACACACGTGGGAGGTCGAAAGACCGTTCGTACCACATCACCACTATGGGAAAGCGCACCGAAGAGGCCAAGAAGCTCGTTGACGCCAAAAAGACCTACACGATGAAGGACGCCGTCGCGCTCCTCAAGTCGCTCCCGAAGGCCGGGTTCGACGAGGGCGTCGAGCTGCACGTGAACCTCGGCATCGACCCGAACAAGGGCGACCAGCAGGTGCGCGGCACCATCGCCTTCCCGAACGGCGTCGGTAAGAGCAAGCGCGTGGCCGCGTTCGTCGAGGCCGCGAAGGAAGCCGAGGCCAAGCAGGCCGGAGCGGACATCGTCGGCGGCGAGGAACTGATCAACGAGATCGCCACGAAGGGCGTCATCGCCTTCGACGTCGCGGTGGCCACCCCGGCCATGATGCCGAAGATCGCCAAGCTCGCGAAGCTCCTCGGTCCGAAGGGTCTCATGCCGAACCCGAAGAACGACACGGTCGGCGCGAACGTGGTCAAGATGATCGCCGAGCAGAAGGCCGGTAAGCAGAGCTTCAAGAACGACACCACGGGCAACATCCACCAGCTCGTCGGCCGCGTCTCCATGACGGAGGCCCAGCTCACGGAGAACCTCGCCCCGTTCGTCGACCTGCTCCGCAAGATCAAGCCTGCCACCTCCAAGGGCATCTACTTCCGCAACGCCGTGCTCACCACCACGATGGGCCCGAGCGTGAAGGTTGACCTCAATTCCTAGACGAGAAAATCCCGCTTCGGCGGGATTTTTGGTATAGTGGCCGGGATTCCTGAAAAACGTTAAGAAACGGCTGATTGCCTCGAACGCGAACGAATCCTATGTCGACAGAACGAGGACCCGGACCCATGGACGCGGAACCCAGACTCCCTGCCCGCAACGCGGCCGTTGACGCGCACTTTGAGCTGGATTACGACCTCATCCGCGACGCGGACGTGGCCCCGGAAACGGTTCCTAACGCGACGGAAAGTCACGAGCGGGAGGATGATTCGGAAGATGCGGAGAGAACGGCTTGGGATCTCAACTGGATCGCCGGCTTTCGAAACCCGTCGTCCGATCACGTGCCATCCATGCAGGACACGAACAACCTATGGAACCACTTCCGACCCGAAACGATGGAAGGACTGCGGAGATCGCTCGGCCGCATCGCACAGGAACGGCGCGAATACATACAGCTGAACGGTGAGGATGCTGGGTTCCATCCTGACCAGAAACTGGCATACTTTGAGGAAAGCCTGTACGCGTGGATCGTCTCGGGCACGCTCGAGAAGGCCATTGAGCGGTTCGGCGGAGATCGGATGGAAACGCTCCTCGACGATATCGCGCTCCGCGAAGTCCTGACGAAAGAAAACCGTATGACCCCGCTTCCCGGAAGCGAGCAGCTGCTCGTGGCCGCCAAGCTTGAGGCCGCCACCCTGCTCAACCAGCTCGCCGTCGTGCTGTACGACCTCGGCGTCCCCGTAAGCGCCATACGCGGCTAACCTTTCCTTATGATTCTCTCCCGCCAAGACATCCTCTCCCAAGTTCATTCCGGCGGGATTCGCATCACGCCCGAGCTCGACCAGTTCCAGCTCCAGCCGCACGCGATCGACCTGCGGCTCGGGTACAAGTTTTTGATTCCGCGCAATTGGACGCTCGACGAGAAAGGCCGTCGCGCGATCAAGGTTTCCATCGACGACGTGGCGAACCATCGCGAGCAGTTCGACGAGGTGCAACTGCAGCCCGGGCAATACTTCGAATTGTTGCCGAACGAGTTCGTGATCGGTACGAGTCTCGAGCGCATCGAGATGAACGCGCCGAACCTGATGGCGATTCTCTTTCCGCGTACCTCCACCAACCGCCGTGGCATCGATCTTTCGCTCAGCGGCATCATCGACGTGGGATACAAGGGCAACCTCATCTTCCCCATGCAGAACGAGGCCGGCAACCAAGTGATCCGCATCTATCCGGGCGAACGCGTGTGCCAGGTGGTGTTCGAGGAACTGAAGACGCCGCTGACCCCGGAGGAGGCGAATATGCACGGGATGTCAGCGGCGAAATACTCGGAGAACGCGTCACAAGGCTTCGCGCTCGACAAGGACGAGGAGCGACAGGCGCTCGTCGGCGGAACAATCGACGAGATGAAAAAGCGGTTCGGGATTTAGTCCCGAACCGCTTTTGTCATTGCGACAACGCGGCGATTTCCACCCGCGTTTTCATCGCGGCCAGATCGACGGTCTCCATGGCCGTCACATCGTCGCCTCGCTCGTAATGCGTGAACAGCGTTGGCTCGAGGTCGATCACGCGGTCGGCCCAGTCCGCGCCGAACGTGGCGATCGCGACGGCTTCCGACGCGATGTGACGCAGCTCGAACGCGCCAGTGTCCGGATTCGCGTCCACCTGGTACACGTTCGGGTCGCTTTGGATCTTCACAAGGATCGCGCCCGGCTTCGGGAGCATCGGCGAGCCGAGCTCGAGAGTGGGCATGGTGGCGTCGGTGACCCATACCACGTCGTCCCAGGAGTCGGCCCACGTGAAGTACGTCTGCGCGTTCCAGAAC
>DAISXX010000025.1:0-10865 GCA_036825695.1 Patescibacteria group bacterium
ACCCAAGCGCGTCGCGATAAAACGCGGCGGCGCGTTCCGGGTCGTCTGCGTGAATCTCGAAGTGCCCCGGACGGTTTGGCATAGCGGAAAATTTACTTCTTCTTATCCTTCTTCGGCTTCTTCACGTTCTTCTTCTGCGCGTTGTTGCCTTTGGCCATATGAGTACGCGTTAATTTTATGAATGAATTATAGCAGAAGTCGGTCGTCGTGCGCTATGATGTGCGCGTATGACGAACGACGACCTATTCGACCCGAACGCCGAGGAAGCCAAGCGGCGCTGGGACCACACCGACGCGTACACGCAGTCACAAGAGCGCGTGGCCAAGATGACGAGAGAGGACATGGCCCGCATCAAGGCCGACGGCGAATCCCTCGTCCGCGAAATCGTCGCGGCCCGCGACCACGGAACGGAGAGCCCCGAGATCCAGAAACTCATCGCGCGCCACTACGAAGCGTTGCACGCGTTCTACGACCCGACGATCGAGATGTACCGCGACCTCGGAACCATGTACGCGGAGGATCCAAGGTTCGCGGCCTACTACGACGCGTCCGCCCCGGGAATGGCGACGTTCATGCGGGACGCCATCAACGCGTTCTGCGATAAAAACGCCAAATAACCCAATACTCTTGCAACAAAGAGCCAGCCATGATATTTTTCCGGCGGACCAAAGACAATTCGCCAGACCCCAATCCGGGGTCGAGCTCGATGGAGGGGTCGCATAGTTGGTCTAGTGCGCGCGACTCGAAATCGCGTAAACCGCAAGGTTTCGAGAGTTCGAATCTCTCCCCCTCCGCCAGGACAATTTCTTATCGGATAGACCCGTGCGCCTTAGGGCGAACGGAACGACCCATAGGGAACTGTCTCCAAAACACAACCGTCCGAAAGGGCGGTTTTGTTGTTTTGCCCTCAGTCCTCCTACAGGTTACCGAGTTTTATTGGTATGCTTCTTTTACTGAATATCCGTCAGCTTATGAATTCTGCACGAAGACTTTTTCTTGCGTTTGGCCTTATCGGAGCGCTATTTGGATGGCTCGGCAGCACCACGCCCGTCTTCGCGTGTTCGTGCGCCATGGCCACACCGAGCGAACAGTTCGAGAACGCAACAGCAGTTTTTGTAGGGACGGTGAATGATATCTCTGCAGATGGCTACGATAACATTGTGGATTTTGACGTAAGTGAGTCACGGAAGGGTCTGAATACAAAAAGCGTTAGCGTTACGACAAGGCAACAGGGAGCTTCGTGTGGTTTCAATTTCGAAAAAGACCGAGAGTACATCGTGTACGCATACGATGATCGCGGAGGCCTTGGTACAGGAATTTGTAACGGAACATCTCTGCTTGTTGCTGACGTTCAGAATGGCGACAGTGAAATCGATATCACGAGTAGCCCCACGAATCCAGCAATAGAAGCAAAAAAGAGTGAGAATTCTATCGCTCCCATCGTAATCGCTGTCACCATTTCATTTATCGCTGGCGTATTGGCGACGCACGCGGTGGAGCGTCGAAAGAAAATCAACTAAGCCCGATCCACTCGCCTCAAATATTCCCAAGAATACCCATCGAAATGCCCTTGTAAAACCTTCTTTACCTTGGCACCAAACTCACACGTCCCGCCACATAAACCCGACGCATTGCCGTCGGGTTTATGTTAGATAATCGAAAAAAATACGACCCGCCGCGGGTCGTTTTTTCGCGTCTACTGAATCGCCGGCGGATTCTCCAAACATGCCTTCAGCTCCGTCGTCTGCGTCCATCCGCATTGTCCATTCCCCTGTCGCTCGCACGTCGACGACGTGTAGCACGCGAACTCCTCGCGGTAGATACACGTCGAGAACGCGGGTTCGTCGTTTGCGTCGGTGCAGAGTTCGCCGCTGCAGCCGCCGATGACGCAGTCGTCGGGACCGGTTGTGCCCGGAGCGGGTTGGGGCGTCGGTTCCGCGACGACCGGAGCGAGGGAACGATCGGCGTTGCGCCACGCGACAACGTACGCGACGGCAGACGTCGCGACGAGGACCACGACGACGACGACGGCGGCGGCGGCGACCAATCGCGAGGACGGAACCATTTTCTTATGCTCGACTGCACAACGCACGACCAACCGTAACGGGTACCCGCCCCGCCCCATATAAACACCAAACCGCCCGGAGACGCGGGGGGCAAGGCCTACAGTTCGTCTCGGTTGATAACGCCGAAGGCGGCTTTACGCTCCCAAAGGATCCGCAGATACGTCTCCCAACGACAACCGCCGGGGTCGACGAACTCGATCTTGCCGGAAGTGATGCGGAATACCAGGCCGGCCTTCGCGAAGGCAAGGTCCTGGTCTTCCAAGCGCACGCTTCCGCGCCAGACCGACTCCTCCACGATCAGGAACTCCTCACCGTTTTCGATCTCGGCGGCAATCCGCACGAGATTCGAGACAGCCAGGTCGCCCCAACCAATGAACTCTCCGGACTGGTTGTACCAGCCGGCGTTCTGGAGAATGAACCCTCCGCCATCCGGGGCCAAATTTCCTCGGCGCAGGCCGAAAGGACCTCGGGTCGTCCCGTCATTGGGGTAGGAATACCCTTGAAGATACAATGCTCACCTCATTGAAAGAGCGCCCAAATAATATCACATTTTGGGCGTTTTGTCAATGGAAACACGGGTTTTGCACGAACTAGGCTGCCTGCCGTTCCTGCGCGGGCACCGGCGCGGCGGTTACCGACCGCACGAACGATTCCCAGGCCGCCGCGGTCTGCGCGTCACGTTCCGGGTCGTCGGCGTATCCATCGAGCGAGATGCGCTCGCGCGCGTCGTCGCCGTCGGCGCGCACGTAATCCGCGCTCGTCGTTACGCCGCGCGTGATGCGGAACTGGCGGTTGGCCATCTTGGCAAGCTTGCGGCTAAGCCAGCGCGCGATGTCGGCCTCGCTCTGCTTCGTGTCGCTGAACGCGAAGAACGGGAACTGCTCGCGTGCGCGGCTGAGCACGTCGTAAATGTCGTTTTCGCCTTCGCGTACCTGCCCGGCGCGTTTGCCAATCTCGTAGAACCGGTTCAACAGCTCGCCCGCGTTCTTCTTTTTCGCGAACTTCCGCGCGAGCACCAGCCAATAGATGCCGAGGTCCACCTGGCGGTTCAACATCGTCTGGTCGAACGCCTGGGCCTTCCCTTCCGCCACGAACTTGATCAGACGATACATCCCGCGCGCCTTCGTCATTTTCATCCCGGAGTAAAAAAACGACTCGGCCCCGTACAACCCGCGCTCGAGCGGGTCCATGATGTGGAGCATCCCGGTCCTCATCGCTTCCATGGCGTTCCCCGAGTACACCAAGCCGTCCCGGCCGAACAGGCACTGGTTCAGATCCACGTCGCGTACCTTCAGCGCTTCGCTCATGTCCGGATCCTCGACCATCTCGATTCCTTCCAAGTCCGCGCCGAGGCGCAGGCCCTCCTCGATAATCTCGGCTTTGTTGTCCTTGCCAGGCCAGGCGATCATGTCGATGTCATTCATCGGAATTTCCGCGCGCAGCATGGACGGCGGCGAGCCCGCCAGAATCTTAAGCAGGATGCGCGGAACGCCGCCCTTGTACAAAATATCCCCGCGCGCCGGCACCGCGAGCTCCGTCCAGGCATCTGCCTTTTCCGCGCGAAACCGCATGACGACGCCGCGCTCGTCGGTCACAAGCTCAATTTGGTCGGGAAAGCGCTGTGCCAGTTCCTGTGAGGAAATGCGATGGACCTCGAGCGGCGCGGTCTCGCGGTTGGGGATCGCGAATACTCGCTCCAGCTCGTGGACGCGTTCCTGCAGGACGGAGAACGGCACGGCGCGGACGACGCTCTCGCGCGAACGCTTCTCCCCTTCCGGCCGGGCCCACTCCCGAAGCAGGTCGAGCACTTCCTCAATCTCGTCGATCAAAAAAACGCGCTGCTGCTCGGGCAGCGACTGGATAAGTCCCTTTTCCCTGTGCACGGTCCGGTACAGTCGGATGAACCACGTGGACGGCTCGCCCTCAAGCGCCTTCAAGCACCGATCGACGGTCTGTTGGAAATGTTGGTAGGCGATTTCTTCGCTGCGTAACTCCCGATGCGCCATTTCTCCATTGGACATATGCGCCATTTTATCGTCGATCGGAACAAAGGACAACTCGCTCGCGTTTCTCCGGCCGCGAGAGTATGATGTCGGCGTTATGCAACTCCCGTTCCGAACCGAAACCTACCAATCCGAAAAGAACGGCACCGTGACGGTGCGGCATCTGCCCGGCGAAACCAAAGTGATCGTCGGCGACTACGAGGAATCGGGACGCTACCTCCAAACGCTCTGGCACAAGGCGCTGTTGCGAGTGCCGGAATCGCACCCCGTGAAGCAGGTGCTCATGCTCGGCGGTGCCGGAACGTGCGCGGTTCGTGAGGTTCACAAGCGATTCAAGGACGCGCACGTGCTCGTGGTCGATTGGGACCCGGTGATGGTAGAGATCGCGAAGTCGCTGAAAGCATGGCCGCGCAAGCACATGCCGGAATTCGTGGTCGGCGACGCGAAGGAGGCGGTGAAGAAACTCAACCGCACGTTCGACCTGATCCTTGTCGACCTGTTCACGGGCGGCGAGACGGATCCGAACCTCGCGTCCGACGAGATGGTCGCGGACGTCGCGAAGCTGCTCGAGCCGGAAGGATATCTCCTCCTCAACCTGTTCCGCACCGTCGGGCTGATCCCCGCGTTCGAGAAAAAACTGTCGCGCCAGCAGGCCTGGCAGCACCAGTACAATACCGTGGCGTGTTTCCGCCACTACGGCCAGGGGCGCGTCGGCGACCCGGTGCCGGAAGGATTCGTCCATCAGATGCAGTCGCAAAACTACCTGCTCGGCGGCTGGCCGCCGGACGCCAAAAATGCGGAACTCGTCGGGAAGCCCGGATGTTACGGCATGCGCTGGCACTACGGCCCCATGTGGATGGAGGCGTACACCACCGACGTACAGCCGGAAGTGGACTATTCCGCGCCAACCCGCATGCTCATCTGGCAGCCGATCACGAAGCTCGGCAAGCCGGCGGGCTGGCACCGCTCCTGGATCCAGATGAACCCCCAGCAGCACGGCTTCGCGGACATCAAGGACAAGCCTGAGTACTGGAAGGAGTGGACCGACCACGCGCAGCGCCACCGCAAGAAATGGCTGAAGGACGAGCGGTATGAGATCGTCGAGGCGTCGCTGTCCGATTTCGTCGCCGCCTACCACAAGACCGGCAAGCTGCCGATGATGCGCAAGGACTTCGTCCGCCTGCTCGAGCGGCGCATCGTGCGCCACGGCTCAGACGTCCACCTGTTCGCGGCGCGCGACAAGGAAACGAGGGAGATCATCTCCGGGCTCGCGGTGTGCGACCTGCCGGACACGTCGCATTCCATGCACGTCATCGCCTACATCAACCCAAAGTTCGAAAAAACCTCGGTCGGAACCGGGATCATCGACCACTGGTACAAACACTGCCAGGCGACCGGCATCCGATTCCCGCATTTCGGCCTCGTGTGGACCCCCGGCGATCCGAACAGCTGGAAGGGCTACTCCAAGTTCAAGCGCCAGTTCAACCTGTTTCTCCTCCGCTACCCATACCCGCTCATCCGCTTCCCCAAGCAACGAAAAACCGCCCAGTAATTGCTGGCGGTTTTTCATTTCAGGCGTTATACTGGCAGCGATATGCCGATCAAAAAAGCCATCATGACGGTCGCCGGGTTCGGAACGCGTTTCCTCCCCGCTTCCAAAGCACAACCGAAAGAAATGCTCGCGGTCGTCGACAAACCGGTCGTCCAATACATCGTCGAGGAGGCCGTCGCGGCCGGAATCGAGGAAATCATCTTCGTCACCTCCATCGGCAAGCGCGCCATCGAGGACCACTTCGACCGCAACTTCGAGCTCGAGTACCGCCTCGAGCAGAAGAACAAGCTCAAGGAGCTCGAGTCCATCAAGGCCATCGGCAAGCTCGCGAAGTTCGCCTTCGTGCGCCAGTCGAAGCCGCTCGGCGACGGCCACGCGGTCATGACCGCGCTCCCGTTCGTCGACAAGCACGAGCCGGTGGCCGTGCTGTTCGGGGACGACATCATCGACGGCAAGGTGCCGGCACTCAAACAGCTCATGGACGTCTACGAGGAGTACCACGACCCGGTGGTCGCGCTCTGCAAGGTGCCGAAGAAAAACGTCTCAAGCTACGGCGTGATCGGCGGAAAGCAGATCAAGAAGGGCACGTGGGAGATTCGGGAGTTCGTGGAAAAGCCGGAGGTGAAGGACGCGCCGAGCGACCTCATCGTGATCGGCCGATACATTCTCACGCCGGAGGTGCTCGAGCTGCTTCCGCTCGCCCAGGCCGGCAAGGACGGGGAAATTCGACTGGCGGACGCGTTCGGCCTGTATCTCAAGGAAAACCGCGCGCTCTACGGCTGCGCGTTCGAAGGAAACCGCTATGACTGCGGCAGCAAGCTCGGATTCCTGAAGGCGCAGATCGAGCTCGGCCTCAAGCATCCGGAAATCGGCAAGGATCTCAAGAAGTACCTGAACACCCTATGATGTTCAAACGCTCTCTCGCCCTTTTCGCCCTCGTGGCGGTCGTCTTCACCTCGGGCTGTGGCGGACCGGCCGCGGCCGAGACCCCGGCGAACGCCCCGGGAAAACTGACCATCTGGCGCGGGTTCGACGACGGATCCACGATGAAGGACGGCATGACGGCCCACACGGCCATCCACAAGAACGTCACCTTCAACTACCGTGAGGTGCGACTCGAGGACTACCAGAACGAGCTCCTTCACGCGTTCGCCGAAGGCACCGGCCCGGACGTCTTCTCCCTCCACAACGACTGGATCGGCGGCTACGAGTCGCTCATCCTCCCGATGCCGGCGTCGCTCACCATTCCCTACACCGAGACGCGCGGAACGATAAAGAAGGAGACGGTCATCACGCTGAAGGAAGAACCGACCATCACCACGCGACAGCTGAAGACCGACTTCGTCGACGCGGTGGCCGGGGACGTGATCCGCGCCTACCAGCCGAACCCGAAGAAGGAGGCCGAGGACCGCATCTTCGCCCTTCCGCTCTCGGTGGATACGCTCGCGCTCTATTACAACAAGGATCTGCTGAACGCCGCCGGCATCGCGGAGGCGCCAAAGACCTGGACCGACTTCCAGGCCGACGTCACGAAACTGACGACCGTCGGCCCGAACGACGCCATCGTCCAGTCGGGCGCGGCCATCGGAACGAGCCGCAACGTGGAACGCGCGTTCGACGTCCTCTCGCTGCTCATGATGCAGAACGGGACGCAGATGGCGGACGCACGCGGCAACGCGACGTTCGGCAACAAGACGGGCGATCAGAGCATTCCGGGCGCGGACGCGGTGCGCTTCTACACCGACTTCGCGAACCCGCAGAAGGCGGTGTACGCCTGGAACGCCGAACAGACCGGGTCGTTCGACGCCTTCGCCTCGGGCAAGGCCGCCATGTTTCTCGGCTATTCCTACCACCTGCCGCTCATCCGCGCCCGTTCGCCGAAGCTGAACTTCGGCATCGCCCCGGTCCCGCAAATTTCCGAGGGACGGACGGTCAACTACGCGAATTACTGGGCGGAGACGGTCTCGAAGGCCACGAAGAATTCCAACTGGGCCTGGGACTTCGTCCAGTTCGCGGCCAAGGCCGAAAACGTGAAGGGCTACCTCGACGCGGCCAAGAAGCCCACGGCCCTGCGCGCGCTCATCAACGACGAGCGGCAGGACAACGATTTGGCGGTCTTCGCGGAACAACTGCTCACGGCGAAGTCGTGGTACCTGGGCAACGACGCGTCCGTCGCCGAAGCCGCGCTCCTCGACCTCATCGACGCGGCCATCGCGGGCGGTGACACGGAAAAGCTTATCCGAGACGCCCAGAATAAGGTGAACCAAACGCTATGAGAATTCGACTCCTCGCCATTCTGGCGATTCTCCTCTTGGTCCCGATCGGATACGCCTCCGCGGCGACGGGATCGGGCATCTGCAAGGGCACCACGGAATGTTCGATCGGCGAGGTCGGCACGTTCATGCAGGGAATCTCCGTGGCCTGCGGGAACCTCGGCACGTGCTCGATCACGGACATCACCCAGGTGTTTTACAACGTCGGCAATTTCATCCTCGAGATCGTCGGCGGGCTCGTGTTCCTCGCCTACGTGGTCGGCGGCTTCTTCTTCCTCCTGTCCGGCGCGCCGGGCATCGACCAGGTGAAGTGGCGGCAAAAGGGCATGGACGCGCTCAAGAAGTCCACGCTCGGCCTCATCATCGTGTTCGTCGCCTACGCGGGCATGTACACGCTTCGATCGGCCCTGAAGTACGGAAGCGTCACGGGAAGCGAATACGTGCTATGCGGCCCGGGCAACGTCAACGCGGGTCTCGCCTGCGACCTGAACAGCACCTGCTCGGACAGCGGATCGTGCATTTCCGAATGCGAGAAGCGAAATGAGAGCGCGGTCACAACCGCCGGAACCATCACCTTCTACGAGTGCATCGACACGACCACGGCCACGTCGTCGAACAACTACGGGAAGGGAACCAACACCCATGGCATCGGCACGCCGGAAAAGAACCTGTGCCCGGGCGGCGACAACATCCAGTGCCAGGAATTTAACCTCGTCTACTAACGATATGAGCAAGACACGCCATTTTTCCCGGGCCTTGGCGCTCGCCGCCCTGGCGCTCGCGGCCCGGCCGGCGCTCGCCGCGGCCACGTTCACGAACCCGCTCCCAAGCACGGACATCAACTTCCTCATTGGAACCGTGATCAAGGGTATGCTCGGCCTCTCGGGCGGCATCGCGCTCCTCGTGTTCGTCTGGGCCGGCATGATGATGATGCTTTCCGGCGGAAATCCGGACAAGGTAAAGAAGGCAAAAGGCTCCCTGGTTTGGGCAACGATCGGACTTGTGGTAATATTTACCGCATACACGCTCGTGGCCACGCTCATCAGCGCGATATCCACAGGCGCGGTTCAATAAAATCGGCCATTTAACTCAAACAATTAGTCACTCAACGACTCAGCCACTATGTCTAAGAAGTTCCTCGGCTACGTTCTCGGCGGCGTGATGGCCCTCGCCCTCGCCCTCCCGGCTCTCCACGGCGTTCCGGCCCACGCGCAGGCCCTTACCAACGACGAGTTCTTCGGCGGCGAGATTACGGGCTCCGACTTCGCGGCCAACGCGGGCCTTTCCGCCGGCGACCTGCCGACGACGATCGCCTCGCTCATCCGCGTGGTTCTCGGTTTCCTCGGCATCGTGGCCGTGGTGATCATCCTCATCGGCGGCTTCAAGTGGATGACGGCCGGCGGCAACGACGACAAGGTGAAGTCCGCCCGCAAGGTGATGGTGTCCGGCATCATCGGTCTCGTCATCGTCCTCTCGGCCTTCGCCATCGCCCAGTTCGTGCTCAGCTCCATCATCACGGCAACGACCTCGGCCTAAATGAAACGATCCGGGTCCGACACCACGTCGGACCCCATGGCCCGGCAGCGCAACGCGGTTGCACTCCCGGGTTATGCAGACATTGCTCGCGCAAGCTTCAACCAGTACTTCCACGGGACTCGGCACGGCCGCCGCCGCGGCGGGCTATAGTTCCGGGCCGCCGATCGCGATGATCATCGGAAACGCGATCAGCGTCGTGCTCGGAATCTGTGGCATGCTGTTCGTCATCCTCTTGGTCTACGCCGGGGTCCTCTACCTCACTTCACAGGGGGAGGAAGGCAACGTGAAGAAAGCCAAGAAGTTGATTACCAGCGCGGTTCTTGGCATAATAATCATCGTCGCCGCCTACGCGATCACGCGCTATCTCTTCCAAGCGCTTATCCAGGTCACCACTTAAGCCAATTAACTCCCGTTTACGGGGACTTACCATCGTATGAAGAACCTCTCGTCCAAGATCGGCGCCGGACTCTCCGCGCTGTCGACCCTCGCGCTCCCGTTCGTCGTTCACGCCCAGGCCTATGAGGGCCTCGCCGGTGCCAATGCATCCCTCACGGACGTCGCGTCCGACGGCGGGTTGAGCCAAACGGAACTTCCGACGCTCATTGGCCAGCTCATCAACGTGCTGCTCGGCGTCCTCGGTATCGTGTTCGTCATCCTGGTCGTGTACGCCGGTTTCCTCTACCTCACCTCGCAGGGCGAAGAGGGCAACGTGAAGAAGGCCAAGAAGCTTCTCACGCAGGCAGTCATCGGTCTCATCATCATCATCGCCGCCTACGCCATCTCGAGCTACGTCATCAGCGCACTCGTCACGGCGTCCGCCTAGTCGAAACCTCGTTCCAAGAGCCAAGTTTCAAAAGAGCTTGGCTCTTTCGTTTGCGCAAAAAAAAGAGGCTCCCGAGTCTCGCCTTGTCGGCGGGAAACGGGAGCAGATCACCGGCGGCTCATGTTGATGGACGGGAGGTCCGTGATGGACACTTCCTGGACCAGGCCGTCGTGGTAGTCGGGACCAGCGCCAGTCCGTCGGATCTCCCGCACGACGTAGACCTGCCGGAGCGGGTCTACCGTCATGAGGTAGATCTGGCTGTTCGCCGGCACCCGGAGGGAGCCTCCGATCGGAGCCGGGGTGGCGGGGCATCCCTGGACGGGGCTGCCGCGCGTGCTGCTCTTCGAGATGGGGATCTCGCCTCCGACCGGAAGCGGCGCCCCCTCCTTCATGATGCACACCATCTGCACCCAGTTGGCACGGCTGGTGAAGAAGTTCACCTGGTAGCCCGTCCACGGCTCCGGCAGCCGGGACGTCGACGCGACGTACTCGAGGCCGGTGGGTTGGTCCACCGGGATGAAGGTTCCGTACCCGTCGCGGCTCGACGGGACATCCGCTTCTTCCTCGGCGTCGGCCACCGGGGACGGGGGAGGAGCGACGCCCGCGGGCTTG
>DAISXX010000026.1:0-10334 GCA_036825695.1 Patescibacteria group bacterium
CGGACGAGCTGCGGTCGGGCGACGTGCTCGTGATGAATGACACGAAGGTGTTCAGGGCACGAGTCGCCGCCGGCACGATCGTGGTGTTGTTGTTGCGCGGGGAAGGGACGCGGTGGTCGGCGCTGTTGAGGCCGGGGCGCAAGGTGAAGGTGGGCGACGCGCTCGATCTTGGCGGCATGGTCGCGACGGTCGCGGCCAAGAACGAGGACGGCACGGCCGAGCTTGAGATGGACCGCGGGTTCGATGAGGTTCTCTCGTTCACGGACGCGCATGGCTCCATTCCGGTCCCGCCGTACGTTGACAAGGCTCCGGAAAAACTCGAGGACTACCAAACCGTGTACGCGAAGGAAACCGGCTCGGTCGCCGCGCCGACCGCCGGATTCCACTTCACGCCCGAGCTGATCGCGTCGCTGAAGGAAACGGGAGTGCAATTCGAGTTCGTCACGCTGCATGTCGGCATCGGCACGTTCCGTCCGGTGAAGACCGAGACGCTCGAGGAGCACGAGATGCACCGTGAGTACGTCTCGATCGACGCCGCGACCGCCGGCCGCATTTGGGCGGCAAAGCGCGAAGGGTGCCGCGTGATCGCGGTCGGCACGACGACGGTGCGCGCGCTCGAGGGAAGCGGCGTCCCGGAATCCGGATTCGCGGGCGACGTGAACCTGTTCATCACGCCGGGGTTCGATTTCAAAATCATCGATGGCCTCATCACGAACTTCCATCTCCCGAAGTCCACGCTCCTCGTCCTCGTTTCCGCCTTCGCCGGCCGCGACCACGTGATCGCCGCGTACGAGGAGGCCGTGCGGCTTGGGTATCGGTTCTTCTCGTTCGGGGACGCGATGTTCGTCCGGTAGGCCGTCATCGATCAAAACAGCCATTTCGCTTGCGTCATATTGACAAAAGTCGATTTTTTTGCTAAGCTGCGCGCTCGTTGTGTCTTCCCCGTGGGGGATTGACCAACGTGCGTTTTGGGTTTTTGGTTCTCACACTCCATTCCAGGTTCGGAGGCATTCAATGATTCAAGCTGAATCAGGTCGAAGCGCGGAAATCCGCGCGCTCGTGATCGGCATGCTGCGCGCTGCCGGCGTCCGTGAGGGACAGATCGGTGGCAACGGCATCCGGCCCGTCAGCGTGCTTTACATGGCGCACTGGTTCCGCCGGCTCGCGCACAACCGCCTCGAGCGCGAGCGCGTCCGCGACCATCTCGCCGGTTACATCGGCGCCTCGGCGGCCGACGCTCTCGCGACGGCCGACGCCCTCTTCGCGAACGACGCGTTCGCGACGCTCGCCAAGGAGTTCGTCGAGCGGCATCTTGTGCCGTCGAAGACCGTGGACCTCGTGGTGCTGCGTGGCGACCAGGAAGACGGTCCTGACCGGGATATCCTCTCCGTCGAACGCGTCTACTATCCGTTCGGCCACGCCCTTCCGGGCGGGTTCGTGCGGGAGGACGACGAGACCAACCCGCTCGACGTTCCGGCCACCGTGTTCGCCGCGCTGCGCATTGCGGCCGAAAAGGTGCTCGGTCTCCCCTCGGACCAGATGGCATACGAGCGCGAGGCGCGGACGGACGGCCGTTCGGCCTACCTCGTGCGCGACGTGCGCGGAACGGGCGCCGTGCGCCTGTTCGCGGAGGATGAGGGCGGGTATCACTACCGCGAAAATCTCCGCAACGTGCTCAGGCCGTCGGACCCACGGCACCTGGTCGACACCATCGGCTATCGCTGCGAACTGCTCGGGACCGCGGGTCCCGGCATGGAGTGGCGGAGCCGATCGGCGATCCTCGCGTCGGAGGAGGTGGGCGGAGGGTTCGCCTTCGGCCACCACCGGGAGATCGTCGCGTTCATCGCGTCGCAGACCAGCGTGGAGAAGGAGCGCTCCCGGAAGGAACGCGACTTCATCCGCGGTCTCTTCCGCGATCCGAAAGGCGAATACGAGCGCGTTCGCGCCCGGTTCGCCTGCCCGCGCCCGCGGATGGCTTCCTTCCCGGAGTTGTTCCCGGTCGTCGACCGGTTTCTCTCGGAGCTGTTCGCGGACCGCGTGAATGCGGCGTGCGCCGAGGTTCCCGTGCTCAACGGCCTGCGTGACCGCGCGGTCATCGGCCTGCGCCACGTGGCGCTCAAGAATCGCGTCTTCTGTCCGTACGTGCCGACCCTGCGCGCCATCGCGGAGGCACGGGCGTTCTTCGACCTTTTGGTCAGGAACGCGCGCGGCTTCTACGCCGCGATGCCGACGGACCGTATCACCGCGCACGATCCGAGCACGATGCCGTACGCGCTCTACCACCAGTACCGGTACCGTTACCGGTTCAACGAGCTGATGGAGATGGTGCCCGACGAGATCGTCATCCCGACGTTCGAATCGGTTTCGGCCACCGACCTGCTGCGCCTGCGCGGCGTGCCGGTTCGGATCTGCGGGCTCGCGCTCGACTTCCTCTACGTCGACGAGTTCGAGCAGTCGCCGGACGAGTTCGGCGGGCATGATGACAACCACGCGTGGCGGATGGTCATGGAGGACCTGGCCGCGATGGAGGAACGCGGCTGGTCGCGTGACCGGCTCACCGAGGAGTCCGTGGCCTTCTCGCTCCCGTACCTCGACCGGATCCGCATCCGACCGACGGATTCGGAGGTTGATCGCGAGCTGAAGAAGCTCAAGAAGATCATTCTGTTCGAGGTCACGCACGAGGACGCGCGGCCGTTCCTGTCCGACGTCGTCTGCCGCTACGTGCAGATGATGGAAGGCGGGTCGGTGCCGTTCGAGGTGCCGCGCGTGGACCCGCGCACCGGGTACATGGACGTCGTGGACACCCGCGACACGGGCATCAGCACGCTCGCGTACGTTCGATGCAAGCTGCAGCACGGGTTCTACGACCACGTGGACTCCCAGCTGCCGCAGATCGTGGATCCGCGGTACCGGACCGCGGAGTGGATCGCGCGCGCGGCCTACCAGATGCTCGTGGAGCTCGACGCGGTGCCGATCGCCGAGGCGGAACTCGACGCGGACGGCCGCGTCTCGTACGAGTGGCTTCTCTGTCGTACGTGCGCCGTCGGCCCGGACAACATCCATGCCGTCGATCACGTGGATCCGCTCGTCGCGGAGCTCGGCGACGGAGCGACGGCCCTTAATCCGAAGCGGTATCTCGCGTAGGGGGAAGGGCGACCTGGGCACGGCATTCTCGCCGGGCTCTTTTTTGTTCCGGGGCTTGGGCTCCGTACGACGTGGTTGACACGCCTGTCGAATGAGCGTAGTGTCGTTCGTCTGGAGGCAGCATGAATTGGGGTTGCGTCGGATGTCATTTTCTTTCCGGAACGAGCCCGAACGAATCGGTGACGCGCCTGTTCCTCTTCGCCGCGGGGTGCATGCTCCGCGACAAGCAGAACCGCGCCACGTTCCGCTTCGGAGAGGGCGACGAGGTCGTCGGAGAGGGCGACGTGTCCACGCGCGGCGAGTACGTCGTGCTCGGGTGTTACGGAGGGATCAAGTGCGAGGTGGTCGTCGAGTTCGGCCCGCGACGGTACGAGGCGTCCGTCCTCGTGACCCCGCGGTTCGATCCCGACCAGTTTCTCGACCTTGAGGGAACCGGATTCGTCCGGATTCCCTATGAGATGTACTACCCCGACGGCGTCCCCGCCGTCGGTGAGGCCTAGCCCGTCCGTCTGGACGGCTTTTTTCATGGCTGGGTTGACCGTTTCAGGGCTTTCCGTTATACTCCGCGCATAAATCAAACAGACGGGGATCAACCGGTTTGGATCCTCCCCGACGTACGTCGGGGCCCAGACCAGGCCCGTCGGTGCTAAAAGGAAGAATCTATTATGGCAAAGCTCCCGACCCTCGAGGAGATGCTGAAGGCTGGCGTTCACTTCGGCCACCGCACGTCGCGCTGGCACCCGAAGATGGAAAAGTTTATTTTCGGTTCCCGCGGTGGGATCCATATCGTTGACCTCGAGAAGTCCCTGGCCGTGATGCCGGAGGCGCTCGCGTTCGTGAAGTCGGTCGCGGCCAAGGGCGGCAACGTGCTGTTCGTCGGCACCAAGCGCCAGGCCCAGCCGATCGTTCGCAAGTACGCCGAGGCGTGCGGCATGCCGTTCGTCACGGAGCGCTGGCTCGGCGGCACGCTCACCAACTTCGCGCAGATCAAGCACACGCTGAAGCGCTTGCGCACCCTGAAGGACCAGCGCGAGAAGGGCGAGCTCAAGAAGTACACCAAGAAGGAGCAGATCATCCTCGATCGCGAGATCGTGGAGATGGAGCACAAGGTGGGCGGCATCCAGATGCTTGAGAAGCCGCCGGAGGCGATCTTCGTCGTCGACATCCGCACCGAGAAGACCGCGGTCGACGAGGCTAACTCCACCGGCACGAAGGTGGTCGCCATGTGCGACACCAACGTGAACCCGGCGGGCGTGCACTACGTCATTCCGGCCAACGACGACGCCGTGAAGTCCATCGAGCTCATCACCCGCCTCGTTTCCGAGGCCGTGAAGGAGGGCAAGGAAGAGGCGGTCCGCTCGGCCAAGGCCGTCGAGACGCCGAAGGTCGTCGCCAAGGCCTAACATCAATCTCTAAAGCCCTTTAAGCTATGCCAGTCGACGCAAAACTCGTCGCGACGCTTCGCGAAATGACGGGAGCCGGAATGATGGACGCCAAGCGCGCCCTGGAGGAATCGAACGGCGATCTCACGGCCGCGGCCGAACAGCTGCGCGTGAAGGGGATCGCCAAGGCCGCCTCGAAGTCGGAGCGCGTCACGAAGGAAGGAAAGGTGCACGCGTACATCCACGGCACGGGCAAGCTCGGTGCCATGGTGGAAGTGCTCTGCGAAACCGACTTCGTCGCCCGCACCGAGGGATTCCTGGACCTTTGTCAGGACCTCGCCATGCACGTCTCCGCGACCGATCCGATTTACGTGAAGCGCGAGGACGTCCCGGCGGACCTCGTGGAGAAGCAGAAGGAAATCTTCCGTGCCGAACTCGCCGAGCAGGCGAAGCCGGCGGAGATCGTCGAGAAGATCGTGGAAGGAAAGCTCGCCAAATACTTCAGCGAGATTTGCCTCCTTGAGCAGGCGTTCATCAAGGACGAGGACGTCACGGTGGATGAGTTCATCAAGGCGAAGGTCGCGACCATCGGCGAGAACATCCAGGTGGCTCGGTTCTCCCGGTTCCAGATTAGCTAAACGTTTTGCGAACAGGCCCAATTGGGCCTGTTTTTGCGTTAATCCATTGACAAAAGGCCATTTTTGTGATACGATATTCGACCATTGGCAACCCGCCGGTGGTGTTTCTTGGAGCGAAAATGGTTTGCAATTTGCTTCTTGATGCCTTGCTCACTCCTCCGGCTATGCTGGAGTGGTGTCTCGGTTGGGTGGAAGACCGCGTCTTCGCGGCTGTCGAACGACGGGTCGGGGCGTTGGGCAATGATTGGTACGGCCGTGCCGTCGCGCGGCCGTACGTGGGCCGCGTCCTCGACGCCGTCGTCCGCCCGGGGCTGCTTCTGAAGCAGGCATCCCTGAGCGCGGTCGCGGTGGCGATCAGCGTCGGCCTGCTCGCGTGGTTCGCCCCGTTCCTTCACGTTCTCGCCAGTCACCCATGGCTCTGGGAGTATCCCGGCGACATCTTGACGGTGACGATGATGTACGTGTGGGTCGCCCCCGCCTTCGTCCTCCTCGTTCTCGCCGCGGCCACCCTGTCCGGCGTCGATCGGGGATTCCGGGGAGGGTGTTCCCGATACCGGGAGGCGCAGCAGGCCAACTGGGCCGTTCGTCATCCCGGCGAGTCGTACTGGCACGACGGCTGGACCTTCACCCGCGACTGAGTCGGTCGAGCGCAAGCTCCCGGCTTGGGCCGCTCACTCTGTGGGCGGCTCTTTCTGTTGGATTGTGTTATATTGTGCGTGACTCCTCGACCTTACGACTCAATCACTCCACGACTTTCCCTATGCTTCGCATCGCCATCAACGGATTCGGCCGGATCGGCCGCAACGTGTTTAAGATCGGCTTTGGCCGGAAGGGGACGAAATTCGTCGCCATCAACGATTTGACTGAGCCGAAGATTCTCGCGCACCTGTTGAAGTACGATTCCGTGTTTCGCACGTGGCCGCACGAGGTCGGGTACGACGACCATCACCTCATCGTGGACGGCCAGATGATTCCGATCGTCGCGGAGACCGATCCGACGAAGCTCCCGTGGAAGCAGCACAAGGTGGACGTCGTCATCGAGTCGACCGGTCGTTTCACGGACAAGGTGTCGGCTTCGGCGCATCTGACGGCGGGCGCGAAGAAGGTGGTGATCTCGGCTCCCGCGAAGGAGGTGCCAACGTTCCTCATGGGCGTGAATCACAAGAACGCGAAGGCGTCCGACGCGATCGTGAACAACGCGTCGTGCACGACGAATTCGATCGCGCCGGTCGCGCAGATCATGAACGACGCATTCGGCGTGAAGAAGGCGATGATGACCACCGTGCATTCGGTCACGGCCGAGCAGAACATCGTCGACGGCCTGCCGCCGAAGTTGCACCCGGACATGCGCCGCGCCCGCGCCGCGCTCATCAACATCGTGCCGACCTCGACCGGCGCCGCGAAGGCGATTTCGGACGCGCTTCCGGAGTACAAGGGCAAGTTCGACGGCATCGCCATCCGCGTGCCGACCATCGACGTGTCGCTCTCCGACTTCACGTTCGTGCTCAAGAAGAAGGTCACCGTCGAGGAGGTGAACAAGGCGCTCGAGGCCGCGGCCGCGACGCCGCGCTGGAAGGGAATCTTCGGCGTGTCCGAGGTTCCGCTCGTTTCCTCCGACTTCATCGGCTCCACGCATTCTTCCATCGCGGACCTCGAGATGACGCGCGTCGTGGACGGCGACCTCGTGAAGGTTTTGGCGTGGTACGACAACGAATGGGGCTACTCCGTGCGATTGATGGAAATGGCGGAGCACGTCGGGTCGCTGTAGGTATGGAGACGCACAGGATCGTCATCGTCGGCGCCGGGTTCGCGGGGTTGCGGACCGCGCTCGAGCTGGCCAAGCGGCGCGTGCGCCTCAAGACGTTCGAAATCACGCTCATCGATCGCAACGCGGACCACGTGTACACCCCGCTCCTCTACGAGGTGTCGAGCGGTGAGCTCGATGTCCGTTCGAAGGCGTGCGTCGGCGAGCTTCGAAGCGGCGTGTGCGTTCGGTTTGACTCGTACGTGAACATCGTCAAGAAAAAAAACATCCGGTTTTGCCGCGCGGAAGTGGCGGGCATCGATTGGGAGGAGAAGACCGTGCGGCTTGCGAGCGGTGAGGCACTGCCGTACGACGACCTCGTGGTCGCGGTCGGCGTCGAGACGGCCGATTACGGCATTCCGGGCGTGAAGGAATACGCGCTGCCGATGAAGACGCTGAAGGACGGGTTCCACATCCGTGAGCGCATCCATGGCATGCTGGAGGCCTACGAGAACGGCGACCGAAAACGCATTTCGATCGTCGTCGCGGGCGGCGGGGCGACGGGCGTGGAGTTCGCGGCGGAGACGGCGAACTTTTTCCGTCGGCTCGAGCGCGACGGCGTGGTGAAAACGGGCGACGCGGACGTGTCACTCGTCGAGGGCGGCGCGGACGTCCTCATGATGTTTTCCCCCGCGCTTCGGGCGAAGGCCCGCGCGCGGCTCGCGAGCCTCGGCGTCACGGTGAAGACCGGCACGAAGCTGACGGAAGTGAAGGATGACGGAACGGTCGTCGTGTGGACCGCCGGCGTGCGTCCGTTTGGCGCGATGAAGGATTGGGGGCTGCCGCTCGACGAGCGCGGATACGCGAAGGTGGACAAGGCGTTCGCCGTCGAGGGCATGAAGAACGTGCATGCGCTCGGTGACTGCGTGACGTTCCTCCACCAAAAGACGAAGGCCCGCGTCCCGGCGCTCGCCCAGGCTGCCGTAAAGGAGGCCGGCGTCGTGGCCGAGAATATCGCGCGCCATCTCGAACGCAAGCTCCCGATGAGCTGGAACCCGCCCGAGCGCTGGATCACGGTGGTCCCGATGGGCGGCGCGTACGCCATCGCGGACTTCGGCTGGATGCGCCTGTGCGGAATGCCCGGTTATTTCGTACGCAAGCTTGCGGATCTTTCCTATTTTCTCTCCATCCTCCCGCCGCGCGAGGCATGGAAGATATGGGTCGACGGGTCAAAGGTGTACGACAAGAACGACTGACGCGGGAAGAGTCCTTGACGGAAGGGCTCTTTTTTGTTGGGATGCGCGTCCCACAGCGGAGGAAATGTGGATGCACCTTTGGCGTTCCGTCGTCTTGTCCCGTCGATCGTCGCGCGTGAGGCGGGAGTGATCCTGTTTCTCGTGAACGCAGACCCGAACGATCGACGGGTTCCGAACCTCGCCGATCTCGCGCCGATCGTGCAGATCGTCTACTCGCAGGAGGCGGCCGTCACGGCGCTTCGGGAACTCGGCGTGCACCGCCACGAGATCCGTCGCGTGCGCGCGCGGCTCGCCACGAACGACGTGCCCGTCGCGTCCGACCCGAAGTCGGCATGGCCGCGCGCGTCCGTTCGGTTCGTCGGCGCGCTTGCCGGGAAGCTGTTCGCGCTGCACGGGAAGCACTCGGTCGAGCGCGCGTGGGACGAGTCCCGGTTCGTCCCGGCCGAGGCGGTCCCCGACGCGTTGGCGTTCGTGTACGGGTACGTCACCGCGCGCGACGCCGTCCTGTACGGCTTCATCGACGGCGACATGACCGTCGGCCTCGCGGTCTTCTACGCGGCCGACGCGTTCGACGAGGTCATGACCGACCTGTTCTTCCATAGGAACGAGCGGCCGTTTGACTTCAACAACGGCGGATACGGAGAGGACACGTTTGCCGTCGACGTCCCGATCTCTCTGTCCCACGACGATCGCGCGCTCGTGTGGCACGATGTCATCCGCCACTCGCAGGTGGGGCATCTCCCACGGATGGTCGACGGTTCGTCGCACGCCGTGATCCGTGGGTTCCCGGCGTTCTACGTCTGCGAGCTGATGCGCCTGGAGGCCGGGTTCGCGCCCGAGCTTCCGCCCGGTCTTCGGCCGCCCATCCGTTGGCCGGACGGCCTCGTCGCTCGAGTGAATCGACGCAGTGCCGCCATCGCCCGCGAGAACCTCATCATTACCGGCAAGCCCGGCCACGCGCCGGTCTGACCTCCATCGAGGTCTTTTTTTGACCTGTTCGAGCGACGGGGAATACGAAAGGAGAAATGCCTTGACGGTCATTTTTTCTCACGCTAGGGTGCCTGTGCGTTTGGAGAAACACGATGAAACCGCTTGAACGTATTCTGTTGGGGCTCGTGCTGTCCCTTGTGTGTGCCCATGTCGTCCGTGCCGATCCGTCACGGTGGATCGACCGCGCCGTCGATCGCGGACTCGCGACGCAGGTCGCGCTCTACAAGACGCTCCATGCCGAACCGGAACTTTCGGGGAAGGAGGAGCTGACGTCGGGCTGGCTGGCGCGCGACCTTCGCGACGACGGGTTTGATGTGACGGAGCGCGTCGGGGGCTACGGCGTGGTCGGCGTCCTGCGAAACGGGACGGGGCCGACGGTGCTCCTGCGCACCGAGATGGACGCGCTTCCGGTCGCCGAGAAGACCGGCCTTTCGTACGCGAGCGAGCGTGCGGGCGCGATGCACGCGTGCGGGCACGACGTCCACATGAGCGCCTGGGCGGGCGCGGCGCGGATTCTTTCCGACGAACGCTCGCGCTGGCACGGAACGCTCGTCATGGTCGCGCAGCCGTCCGAGGAGCAGGGGACCGGCGCGCGGGCGATGCTCGACGACGGGTTGTACGCGCGGTTTCCGAAGCCGGACTTCGCGTTCGCGATCCATGATACGGAGCGCCTGCCCGCGGGCAAGGTCGAGTTCATTCCCGGATATGCCGGCGCGACGGTCGACACGGTCGAGATCGTCGTGCGCGGCAAGGGCGGCCACGGCGCGCGCCCGCATCTCTCCGTTGACCCGGTCGTCATCGGATCCGCGATCGTCATGCGCCTGCAGACGATCGTCTCGCGGGAGATGGACCCGGTCGACCCGGCGGTCGTCACGGTCGGCAGCTTCCAGGCGGGAAGCGCCGCGAACGTCATCCCGGACGAGGCGCGGCTGCTTCTCACGGTGCGTTCCCGCGCGCCGGAGACGCGCGAGCATCTCCTCGCGTCCATCGATCGCATCGCGCGCGCGGAGGCACAGGCGTCCGGCGCCCCCGAACCGTCGGTCGCCGTGACCCGCGGCCCCGCGGCGCCGCACAACGATCCCGCGCTCGTCGACCGGCTCGCCCCCGCGCCGCGCCGGGGGCCCCGCGGGGCGGGCGGCGGGGTCCCCCGGTGGCGCGCCCTGGGCGGCGGGGGCTTCCG
>DAISXX010000027.1:0-10324 GCA_036825695.1 Patescibacteria group bacterium
GTCTTCCTTCACGTGGATGCGCACGTACAAGTCGCCCGGCTTGCCGCCGCGGATGGCCTCGCCCGCGCCGCGCACGCGCAGCGTGTTGCCGTCCTCGACGCCGGCCGGCACGTGCACGGAGAGCGTCTTCTTCGCGCGCGCGACGCCGTCGCCGTGGCACGCGGTGCAGCGCTTCTCCGGCGTCTCGCCCTCGCCGTGGCAGGCCGCGCACGACATCTTCGTCTGGAACGTCCCGAGAATGGTGCGCTGGTTCACCACCTTCACGCCCTTCCCCGCGCACTCGCCGCACTGGCTCATCTTCGTCCCCGGTTCCGCGCCAATTCCGGCGCAGCGCTCGCACGTGTCGAACTTGTTCAACGTAATGGTCTTGTCGATGCCGAACACGGAATCGTGAAACGACAGGTCCATGTCGACCTGGATGGTATTCCCGCGCTGCTCCGCGTTCTGCCGCTGGCCGCCGAACCCGAACATCTCGCCGAACATGTCGCCGAGGTCCTCGAACCCGCCGCCTTGGAATCCCGAAAATCCCGCGCCGAACGGCGACCCGCCGCCTCCGCCGAACCCGCCGCTCCCATCGAACGCGGCCGACCCGAACTGGTCATACTTCGCGCGCTTCTCCGGATCACCAATGGCCTGATAGGCCTCGTTGATTTCCTTAAACTTCGCCTCGTCGCCGGTGGGCTTGTCCGGATGGTACTGGTGCGCGAGCTTGCGGAACGCGGCCTTAATCTCGTCCTGCGATGCGGACTTGCTGACCCCGAGCACGTTGTAGAAATCTTTGGCCACAATTTGATAGTTTTCTGTTTATTGCAGGCGCTTCGCCCTGCACCAGACCCACTTTCTTGAAAGATCAAGAAAGTGGGCAAAGAAATCATGCCGTCCGGTCTCCGCTCCTACGCCGAGACACGGGAAACGGCCTTGCTGCGGAACTCGCTTGCTTCGATCTGTCGGTCAGCGTAAGCGGCGCTCAGACAATCCTCGCATCCCGCCTTCGGCGGGAACGGCCGTTTCCCGTGTCCCGGCTGGGTCGCTCCGACAGGACGGCGCGGCGTTATTTGAAAACACGAGTGGCGTGGGGGCGGAAGACAGGGCTCCCATCGCCCGGAGCGTAGGGAGGCGGAGCCGACCGAAGTGAGGACGATGGGATGGCCGCAGCAGGGGCCCCATGCCGTGGCTTGTCTAGTGTCCGCCCCCAGGATTGAACGCGATCATGGTCAATTCGAACATCATCGCGACGAACACGATGACGATCATGGCCGTGGCGATGTGCCACTCGGCAACCGCCGCGAGCGAATGCACGTACGCCGGGCACGCGGCCGGGGGCGGAATCTCCCCGGCCGACGTGCTGACGCACTTCTCTTGTACCTCCGCGAATGCGACGATCTGCTCGTCAAACGATTGCGCGGCGTGGGTTTGGGTCATACTTATTTTTCCTCGGCCTTCGTATCAATCGGCTCGTCGTTCTTCGGAGCGTCGGCTGGTGCGCTCTCGGCGGCCTTCTGGCCCTCGTACATCTTCGCGCCCACCTTCTGCGCCACGGTCGACAGCTCGTCCGCGGCCTTCTTGATGGCCTCGTGGTCGTCACCGTCCTTCACGGCCTTGAGCGTCTCGATCTTGTCCTCGACCTCCTTCTTCTCTTCGGCCGAGACTTTATCTCCCGCGTCCTTGAGCATCTTCTCGGACGTGTAGATCATCGTGTCCGCGAGGTTGCGGTGCTCGATCTGTTCCTTCTTTTTCTTGTCTTCCTCCGCGTGCATCTCCGCGTCCTTCTTCATGCGCTCGACTTCCTCCTTCGAGAGGCCCGTCGAGGCGGTGATCGTAATCTGCTGGCTCTTGCCCGTACCCTTGTCCGTGGCGGACACGTTCAGGATGCCGTTCGCGTCGATGTCGAACTTCACTTCCACCTGCGGCACGCCGCGCGGGGCCATCGGGATGCCCGAGAGCGTGAAGCGGCCGAGGGTCTTGTTGTCCGCGGCCATCTCGCGCTCACCCTGGAGCACGTGGATCTCCACCGTGTTCTGGTTGTCGGCCGCGGTCGAGAACACCTGGCTCTTCGACGTCGGGATCGTGGTGTTGCGCTCGATCAGCTTCGTGGCGATGCCGCCCATGGTCTCAAGACCGAGCGACAGCGGCGTCACGTCGAGGAGCAACACGTCCTTCACCTCGCCCTGCAGCACGCCGCCCTGCACCGCCGCGCCGACCGCGACCACCTCGTCCGGGTTCACGGTGATGTTCGGCTTCTTGCCAAAGAATTCCTCCACCATCTTCTGCACGAGCGGCATGCGCGTCATGCCGCCGACCATGACGATCTCGTTGATCTCGCCCTTGCCCATCTTCGCGTCCTCAAGCGCCTTCTTCACCGGGATCATCGTCTTCTCGACGAGATCGCGCACGAGCTCCTCCAGCTTGGCGCGCGAAAGCGACAACGCGAGGTGCTTCGGGCCGTTGGCGTCGGACGTGATGAACGGCTGGTTGACTTCGGTGGTCTGCGAGGTCGAAAGTTCGATCTTCGCACGTTCGGCCGCATCCTTAATGCGCTGCAACGCGAGCGGATCCTTGCCGAGGTCGATGCCCTCCTGCTTCTTGAACTCCTCGACGATCCAGTCGATGACGCGGCGGTCAAAGTCGTCGCCGCCGAGGTGCGTGTCGCCGTTGGTCGACTTCACTTCCACGGTGTCCGCGGAAACGTCGAGCACGGACACGTCGAACGTGCCGCCGCCAAGGTCATACACCATCACCTGCTCGCCCTTCTTCTTGTCGAAACCGTACGCCAGAGCGGCGGCCGTCGGCTCGTTGATGATGCGAAGCACTTCGAGCCCCGCGATCTCGCCCGCAACCTTCGTCGCGTTGCGCTGCGCGTCGTCAAAGTACGCCGGCACGGTAATCACCGCCTGCGTAATCTTCTCCCCAAGCTTCTCCTCGGCATCCGCCTTCAACTTCGCAAGCACCATCGCCGAAATCTCCTCCGGCGAATATTCCTTGTCGCCCATCGCCACGGCAATCCCCTCGCCGCGCTTCACAATCTTATACGGCATCATCTTAATGTCGCGCTGGACGTCCGCGTCGTCAAAGCGACGCCCGATCAAACGCTTGATCGAGAACAGCGTGTTCTCCGCGTTCGTCACGGCCTGGCGCTTCGCCGGGGTCCCGACGAGACGCTCGCCGGACTTCGTAATCGCAACAATCGACGGCGTCGTCCGCGCACCTTCGCGATTTTCCAAAACCTTCGGCTGTCCACCCTCAATGATGGACATGCACGAGTTCGTCGTTCCAAGGTCGATTCCAAGAATTTTTGCCATATTTGGGTATTTATTTTGCGATGATGACTTTCGCCGGCCGAATGATCTTCTCTCCGATCTTCCACCCGCGCGCAACCACTTCCGACACGACGGCTCCCTCCCCGCCGAGCGCCTCGTGCAAGTTCGCGTCGAACGCGTCTCCCACCTCGCCGTACGCGACCATTCCCATTCCGGTGATCGCCGTCTCAAGCTGCGTGCGGATGAAGAGGATGCCCGTCACCCAGTTGCGCAGCTTGTCGTCGAGGTTCTCCGGGACGAATTTCGTCGCCACGTCGAAGTTGTCGAGCACGGGAAGGATCTGCGTCGCGGCGTTCGCGATGGCGTCAATGCGGAGCGTCGTGCGTTCGCGGCCGAGGTCTTTTTTTATGTTGTCGTAATCGGCCAGCGCGCGCTTCCAGCCGGCGAGGTATTCGTCGCACTTGGCCTGGAGGTCGTCCGTCGGCGTCGCGTCGTCCTTGATTTCTTCTTCGCTCATAATTTATTCATCGAGAATGTCACGAATGTCTCCCATCAGTCCGATGTTGCGCTCGTAGTCCATGCGCATGGGACCGATCAGTCCGAGGATGCCGATCTGGCCGTTTGGCAGACGACATTTCACCATCACGGCGCTCATGTCCTTGCCGAACGGGTTGTCGCTGCCGATGAGCACTTGCGGCTCGTTTGCCACGCGGTCGAACACTTCGCCCATCACGTCGTCGAAGCGGTCGAGGAAGCGCGAGAGTTCGCGGACCACGGAGAGGTCGCCGAAGTCGGGCTTGTCGAAGAGGTTTGCGACGCCGGCATAGTAGCTCTGGCGCGGGTCGACGGCGACGAGCGCCATTTCGCCGGAGAGATCGACGAGCGTGCGGGCGAGATCGCGGACGCCGTTCTCGTCGTCGTCCACGTCGCGCACGGCCTCGCGCACTTTTCGATCGGGCTTGGCGTCGGCATGGCGGCCTTCGACGAAGTGTTGGAGGTAATAGACGTAGGCCTTCTCCGTGGGGACACGTCCGGCCGACGTGTGCGGCTGCGCGACGAATCCCTCTTCCTCAAGCACCGCCATATCGTTGCGAATGGTCGCCGGAGAAACGGACAATCCGTAGCGCTCGGAAACGACCTTCGAACCAACCGGACTGGCGGTCCGGATGTATTCGTCGACGACGCACTTCAAGATGGCTTCCTGTCGCGGTTCGAGCATAACAATATTAGCACTCGTATTGTACGAGTGCTAATAGGTCATGTCAAGACGGTTATTTGGCGGTCAAACGCTCGATGGTTGAACGGACGTCCCGCAAGGCTTCGGCGTCGATGACGGCGTGTTCGGCTTGACGCATGGCCTTCGCCTCATCGCGAAGGCGGCCCCAACGTGCCTCGGCGTCCGCCAGTTCCTGACGTCGAACGGCCAAACGCTTCTCCCAGTGAGGCGTCATTCCCTCGTGACGAACCACCTGTTCGATATCCTCGAGGATGCGCCGCGCGCGCAACGCGGCCACCTCGGATTTCGCGACTTCCACTTCGCGTTCCAGTTCCGGCGTCAAGTTTGTCTCCACCAGCTGCATGATCCGTTCCACCGATCGCGCGAGGGACTCGCCGGACCGCCCGCGTCGTGGAAACCGAGTGCCGGAACGTGTCGGCGATCCTCCGGCCACTTCCATCACCTGGACCGTCGCGTCATCCTCCTTCGCCCGGTCCATCTCGCCGGTCCGCATCACGCGGACGGCCTCGTCCTTCAGGCGGCGCGCGACCTCCTCCGGCGTCGTCGCCCCCTGGAGAAGCTCGCTCATGTCCATCTCGGGAATCGCATCCGAAATGCCGTCGCTTACGAGGACCACCCGGTCGCCCGGTCGCAGTCCCTTGATGACGGTGCGTCCGACATGGAGTTCCCCGCTCGGAATCGACCCCATCACCTGGAGACCGGACGGACCCAACATGCCTTTGTACGTTTGTTTGTAGGCCGCGGCGATGAACGTTTCGTCTCCCGGCATCCCGGTGTCCGCATGATAGGCGTTCCACCGTTCCATCAGCTGTTCGAGCGACGTGGCCTGGTCGAGCAGCTCGACCTCACGCGCGTCCAGACGTTTCTTCTGAAGAAACGTCTCGATCAATTCGTGCTTCCGGACCTTGCCCGTTGCTTCCGGCGGAGCGAATTGGGCCCGCTCCACGTTTCCGTCGGCGCGCAGCACGTACGCCCGCGAATTGCCGACGCGAACCACCGACGCCTCGTACGCGCCCGGTTCGCGCTCATACAGCTTCGCCATGATGAACGTGGTGTGCGGACGTTCGGGCCTTCCCTCCGCGCGATACCGCTCGACGACCGTCCGAACGCGATCGGACACCTGGCGCGCGGCCGCTTCCATGGCGTCGCCGACGCGCGTGCCGAGATCGCGCACCACGAATCGGTCGCGCCGCGCGGCGTCCACCATGCGATCGATCTGCGACGACGCGTCCTTGAGCGCGTCCATCGCCATGCGGCTCGCCTCGTCGCCGCTTCCGCCGCCGCTCACTCCGTCCGCGAGCCCGATGAGACCGGTCTCCGCGTCCGCGAACGACGCGTCCTCGTTGCGCTCGTGGCGGCGCGACGCCTCGGTGGCGGATGCCGCGACGAAGCGCGATTCGCCCTCGGGGCGCGGAGCCTTCTCGCGATACAACAGTCGATCGAACAAACCGTTTGCCATACGCGCACAGTATACCAAATAAAAAATCGACCTCCTACGGTGGGAGGCCGGTGAGCGGGAACGTGCGCGCCACGATCCGACGTGAGACGAACGTGATGTGGTCGGACGCGACGGGCACGAACGGACCGAGGTCCGCGGACGGGCTGCCGAGCATCAGCTTGAAGCGGATGTCGTCCGGGTCCTGATCCTTGTCGAGCCGCTGGGCGATCTCGAACGAGCCCGTCTTCGCGCCGACGGCGCGCGCGTTGACCCCGACCTCGAGGGCGTTGAGCCAGCGAGGATCGAAATCGTCGGTCGCGCGGACGCGGACGGTGATCGCGATCGGTGAGGCGTAGAGCAGTTCGACCGACGCGATCCGGACGAACATTCGCTCGTCGCGCAGGCGACAGACCGCCTCCGGAAACGGGCGCGCTTCGCCGCCCAAGTGGAACCATCGTGAGACTCCCCCGCGTACAGACGCGGGAAGCACTTCGAGCTTTCCCATGAGTCCTCCAGGGAAGGGCGAAATCTACCCCAAAAAAAGCCGCTTGTCAAGCGGTCTTCTTCCAATCCAACGGATCGTCGATGACGTTGAGCCCTTGTCGCTTCCACGCGTCGACGCTGTCCTGGATCGTTTTCTGAATGCGATCGAGCACGCGCGCCGCGGCGACGAGCTCGTTGGCGCGCTGAACGGCCGCGCGCGCGAGCAGCTCCTGATGGGATTCGGTCCCGCGCAATGCCTCGGGAGGCTTGAACGTTTCGAGCTCCTCCTGCACGCGGTCGATGAAATTCTGGTCGAACACGTACGGATCCGGTCGGCCGTCTCGCCCCAAGAATCCACCCTTTTGGATTTTCTTATACTCCGCCGACCACGCGTCAAGCACCTGACGGGACTCGTCGATCCATGCGTTCAGCTTGTTCTCCGCCGCTTGGCGTTCCGCCCGCGCGCGCGGGTTTTCGCGAACGGACGCCACGCGGCGCTCAGGCGCCGGTTCGGGCGCCGGTTCGGCCGTTTCGTAGGTCACCCGCTCGCCCTTGACGAGACGCCGGTTCCGATCGCCCTTTACCCATGCCAAATCATCCCGTCTTTTCTGGTCGGCGGCCTGCATGGCGGCAAATTGTGCCTCGCGATTCCCTTCTGCCATATGGTTGCATCTTATCGCTCAGACCGCCGCCTGTCGAGACGTCCGGGCAAGACGTTCCCAGGAAAGGCGTCTCGTCTTCTTTTCGGTAAGCAACTCGCGCAACTTTTCGCCCCCGAGCACGGTCGGGATGATGACGAACGTGGCGCCCGCGGCGTAGCACTTGCTCGCCTCTTCCGGCAGCCGCGCGGAAACGATGGCGGTCCCCTTAAAGTTCCGCGCGCGCAGGTAGCCGAGCAGTTCCAGGCTGACGCTGACTTCCGGAATGGTGGAAATGACGGAGTGCGCCCGCTCGACGCCGAGCTGCTCAAGGAACGCCTCGTCGCTCGCGTCGCCGTAGACCGCGGAAACGCCGACGTCGGTCAGCTCGCGGATGACCGTCGGGTCGAAGTCGACGACCACGAACGGCTGGTCGATGTCCTCAAGCGCCTTGAGCGCGGCGGACCCGATGTTGTGCAGGCCGAACAGGTACGTCCTCGACGACAGGCGCGGCGCGGAACGGTCGGCCTCGGGCGCGCGTTTTGGCTCAAGCCAGCGCAGGGCCGGGCGGCAGAGCTCATAGAGGCGATCGTTGTGGTGGATGAGGAATGAGGAGACGGCGATGGTGACGAGACCGACGGACGTGGCGAGGGTCAGGACGCTCGCGTCGAGATGACCGAGCGCGATGCCGGCCGCGATCACGATGAACGAGAATTCCGAGATTTGCGCGACCGTGGTTCCGGAGAGGAAGCCGGTACGCGGATGGTAGCCGAGCGCGCGCATCACGAGCATCGCGAGGATCGGGTTTCCAACGAGCACGTAGGCCGAGAACACGAGCGTCGGAACGAGCATGCTCCCGACGGAGGAAACGTCGAGGTGCGTCCCGAGGACCACGAAGAAGATGAGCAGGAAGAAGTCGCGCAGCGACCGGATGCGCGCGTTGATCTCGCGTTCGAACACGGTGCCCGACAGCGTGATGCCCGCCACGAGCGCGCCCATCTCCACGCCGAACCCGAACCAGACGAGCAGGCCCGCGACGAGGAAGCACCACGCGATCGAAAAGACGAACAGAAGCTCCTGCGACTTGGCCGCGAAGGCCACGAGGCGCGGAACCAAAAATTTCGAGACGGCCCAGAGCAGCGGAACGAGCAGCCCGATCTTCAGCAAGGTCTGCGTCACGATGTCCGTCACGCTCGCCCCGGATCCGAACGTCCCGAGCCCGAGCAGGATGAACATGGCAATGAAATCCTGCACCAGCAGAAACCCGACGCTGATGCGCCCATAGAGCGTGTCGAGCTCGTCCTTGTCGGAAAGCAGCTTGACGATGATGATGGTGCTCGAGAACGAGAAGGCGACGGCGACGTATAGGCTCGTCACCGGGTCGAAGCCGATCGCGCGCCCTATCGCGAACCCGACGAGCGACGTGGCCACCACCTGCCCGAAGCCGGTCGCGAGCGCGATGCCTCCCACGTCGCGGACATTGCGCCAGTTCAGCCCGAGCCCGACGGTGAACAGCAAGAACGCGACGCCGATCTTCGAGAAGGCGTCGAAAATTTCCGGACGGCTCGCGAGCGCGAATACGCTCGGCCCGACCAAAATCCCCGTCACGATGTACGCGATGACGAGCGGAAGGCGCAGACGCGAAATCGCCATCGCGAGAAACGCCGCGACGACGATGATGGCGCCGATCTCAAAAAACAGTTCCTCCAGAAGCATGCGGACAGTATAACACAAGGACGTCGCGTCCTTGAGTCGTAAAGTCGTTGAGTGTAGGATGGCTTTGCTATGTTTACTGGTATCGTCAAAGGACTTGGAACGGTCGTATCCGTCACGGACAAGCCGGGGCTGCGCACGCTCGTCGTCGAGCTTCCGGCCGGATACGCCGAAGGGCTCTCGACCGGCGCGTCCGTCGCCGTCGACGGCTGCTGCCTCACGGCGGTCCATATCGAGCGCGATCGCGTGTCGTTCGACGTGATGGAGGAAACGCTGCGCAAGACCACGGCCGGCGGACTGGTCGTCGACTCGCGCGTGAACGTCGAACGCTCGTTCCGCGTCGGCGACGAAGTCGGCGGACATCTCGTGAGCGGACACGTCACCGGGACGGCCGAGATCGTCTCGATCGACCGACCGGACAACAACCACGTCCTCACCTTCCGCGTCCCGACGGAATGGATGAAGTACGTCCTCCCGAAAGGATTCGTCGCGCTCGACGGATGCTCGCTCACCATCGTCGACGTCGACCGCGCGGAGAACACGTTCACGGTCTGGCTCATTCCGGAGACGCTGCGCCTCACGACGTTCGGTCTCAAGAGTGTTGGCGATAAAGTGAATTTGGAGATTGACTCAAGAACGCAGGCGATCGTCGAGACGGTGGAGGCGTATCTTGAGTCGGAGAGTCGAAAAGTGGGAGAGTCAAAAAGTCCCTCGACACGTTCCGACTCTACGACTCTACGACTTTGAAACTTTTACTCCCCTCCTATGAATAACATCGCCATCGTTCTCGGCGCGTTCCACAAGAAGAACGTGGACGACATGCTCGACGAGGCCCGCAAGACCGCGGCCGAGCACGGATTGAACGTCGTCGCGGAAGTGTGGGTGCACGGCTCCATCGAGAAGCCGCTCGCGCTCAAGCGCCTGCTCCTGCGCGACGACGTGGACGGCTGCGTGGCGCTCGGCATCATCGAGCGCGGCGAGACCAAGCACGGGCTCGTGATGGGCGAAGTCGTCTACGACGCCATCATCCAGCTCTCCCTCGAGTTCATGAAGCCCATCGGCCTCGGCATCCTCGGCCCGGAAATCCTCCCGGAACAAATCGAGAAGCGCACCCGTCCGTACGCCCGCGAGGCGGTGGTCGCGACGGCGCAGATGCTTGCGTGATGCGAACGGCCGCGTGTTGACACGCGGCCGTTTTTCGCGTATATTCCTCCTCCCAATGCGAGACGTCGTGTCCCGCAAAGGCAAACGCGACCAATGGAGACACCCGTGATTCCATTCCTGCTCTTTTCCGCCGCGTTCGCGGCAACCCCCGAGAGAACCGGGTACGTGACCGACGAATCGGACTTCATCCCCGCCGGAGTCCAGGACTCACTCGAGTCCAAGCTCGCGGTCTACCACGAGACGACGGGCTTCGACGTGGCGATCCTGACGGTAGACACGCTCGCGGGCCAAGAGGTCTGCGCGTTCGCCACCCAGGCCCGCAAAGACTGGGGTCTCGGAGGCACGAACCGGACCGGCGTCCTGTACGTCGTGGTCCCGCCGCCCGAGAAGAAGG
>DAISXX010000028.1:0-9893 GCA_036825695.1 Patescibacteria group bacterium
ATTCTCGGCGCGCAGTACGCCGAGGTGGTCGCCCGCATCGCCCGCGCCGACACGACCCCCGCGCCGACGATCCCGACCGAGCCGGTCGTCCCGCCGACCGCTCCGGACGCGACGACGGAGACGACGCGTCCGGACCCGCCCGCGCCGCATGTCGGCCCTTCCCCCTAGTCCCGTCGCGAACGAGATTTTTTCATACCGAAAAACCGCCCGAAGGCGGTTTTGGGTTCGTTCGACTACTCCGCGCGGTGCGGAACGCCGTAGCGATAGTCGTCCATGTCGTTTTGCGAATACTCGCGAATGAGCGATGTCCAGTTGCGGCCGTACATGGCGCGCGCCGTGGACTCGTTCGGGATCAGGCGGAGGTAGATGCCGTTATCGAGCGTGAACACGGCCGGGTTGCCGCGAAACTTCACGAGATAGTTCGCGCGGGTGTACGTCCAGTGGCCGGACACGTCGTAGTCGTCCAGCTTCGAGCACGAGATGGTGCGCACGTCCGCGAACGTGTGGCCCCAGGCGTAGAACGTCTCCTCATCCGGGAACAGCTTGATCTCGTTGTCCGACGTCATCGAATACACGTCCGAGTCGCCCGAGCACTTAAGCAAGGTGCCGACCGGATAGTCGGTGTCTTCGTCGGGGTCGTTGTCATCGCTCGTGTTCGTCGCGCGGTTGTGGAACTGGGAAGCGACGTCGTCGAGCTCGTCGCGGTACGCGTCGATCACGTCGTTGACGTCGCCCATCGAATCCACGAAGTACACGCCCGGATCGTAGAACCACGCGGCGCGGCCGTCGGCTTCCGTACCGGCGCGGGATGCCTGCTTCAGGAACACGCGGACCGAATCTACGTCCGAGTCCATGCGCTCGATGCCGTAGGTCACCTGCCACGCGGTGCCGTCCGAAGCGTGCTGGCGCGCGGTATCGTCCTGGAGATACGACTGGATGGCGTTGCCGTCCATGAAATACCCGTAGATATACGGCAGCCCGGAGATGTTCTCCGCGCCGCTTCCGAGATCGGAACGCGGATCCTCGGCGCGGGTGAACGCGATCACGAGCGCGTAGTCTCCGCGGACGCGGCTCGAAACCTCGACGTCCGTGGAAACGGACGCGTCCTCATGGCGGTCCTGCGTCAATTCCGCGCGACCGTCGGAAAGAACGTCGGCCTCGCCGTGCGTTTCCCAAGAGGAAATGGCATCGGCGTAATTCCGCTCATTCGTATTGACGTCCACGCGCGTGGACGCCTGCGCGGCCGGAATCAGCCCGGAAACCGTGAAAACGAGGGTAAAAATCGCAATGAGTTTGTTCGTGGTCATATTGGGGTTGATTGATAGACAACTCTGCCCAATAAAACGGAAATTGTCAAGGTTCCTTACGGGGCGTCTGAAATCTTTTGATCCACGAAATCGGAGATCGCCTGCGCGCCGCCGAAGAACCGCTGGCGGTCGAACAACACCACATGCTCGGTCGCCCCGTCACGAATCGTCTTGCGGACGTCGTTCCACGAAAGGGTCACGGACCATTCCGGCGCGTCGTAGATCATCCCCGGGTCCGTCGCAACCACGCCGAGAAACCGTTCCGCGCGAAGCGTCCGATAGAGCGCGTCCAGTTCGTCGCGCGTCACGTCGAACGCGTAGGTCCGTTCGGCCCCGTCGCGCCGAAGCGTGGCCTTCGAAGGCCCGACCGCGAGATGGTACGTTTCGCTTTTGTCGATCATGCCGCTCGAGTGGGAGTAATCGATCGCAAGTCCCTCCGGCATCGACAACGGCATCCCGCTCCGAAGAAACAGGAACCACGCGACGGCCGCCCAGACCACCGCGAGAACGAGGAGCGCGACGCGAGGGTTTCGCGTCCGATGGAATCCGCGCATAACGACCATAGGATGGGGGTTAAGAAATTTCCACGTGCTTGATCCGCGTGGTCGCGCCGCGGACGATCCGTACGCGCGACTTCGCGACGCCGTACTCGCCCGCGAGGAACGCGACGAGTTCCTCGTTCGCCTTCCCCTCGCGCGCCGGCGCCGCGAGCGAGACGACGATCGTGTCGTCGTCGAGCCGCTTCGTGATCGCGGACTGACGCGCGTTCGGTTTCACATGGACCGTCAACATCATACGCGAACCGATTTCTCCACGACCGCGCCCGTGGCGTCGAGACGGTACACGTACACCTCGCCGGTCGCGATCTCGAGCTTCGCGATCTCGTCGTCCGGAATCGCGTCGAGATGCTTCACGAGCGCGCGCAGCGTGTTTCCGTGCGAGGAGATGAGCGTAACGCGTCCCGCCGCGACTTCCGGCCGAACGACCGACTCGAAGTACGGCACGACGCGCGCGTGCACGTCCCGGAGCGACTCGCCGCCCGGAACAAGGTGGTCCCAGCTCCGACGCAACCGCTGAAACGCCTCCTCGCCGACGGCGTCGCGCACTTCCCACTTGTTCAACCCGGTATACTCGCCGTAATCGCGCTCGTCGAGCGCGCCATGCTCCTGCGTCTCCACGTGCGCCAACCCGCAGAGCGCCTTGATCTCGTCGAGCGTATGACGCGCGCGGCACAACGTCGAGCACCGGCACACGTCGATCGAAAAATCCCGCACCAGCTGCGCCGCGCGCCGCGCCTCCTGCCGCCCGCGCTCGGTCAGCCCGATATCCGCGCGCCCGGTCCAACGGCCAAGCGCGTTCCATTCCGATTCGCCATGACGGACGAGAATGAGGTGTGACATAGGTACGCGTCAAACGATAGCACGGAGGCGCGCGCATTGACACCCCGACCGAACATGTTAGATTTCGCCCCGCGAGGTGAATTCATGGGCAATCGCTTTGAAGGTCGCGTGCGGTCCGGACCGCGGGACGTGTTCGCTTTCGAACCGATCCGGACGCCGGTCATCGACGCGCTCTCGAGAACCGGCATGTCGGCAAATCTCATCGTGGACCTGCTCGGGATCGCGGATCCGGATGTGACGGCGATGATCCGCGATCGCGTCCGGAACGAGGGCGTCCCGGACGTCGGCGCGGCGCTGCTCGAATGGGCGGCGCGGCACGCGTATCGCGAGGAGCACCTGTCCAAGGCATACGCCGCGGCGTGTCGGCTGACGCTCTCGAACTTCGCCGAACCCGACCGGAAACGGGAGGAACGTCTCCCGCACCGCGTGAACCACGAGGTCCTCCAGGCTCTCTCGCTCTGGCTCGAGATCGGCGCGTTCGAACGGGAGTCGGACGCGCGAAGCGGCTTCTACGAAAGCGCGCTCCGGATCGCCTGCGATGACGACGAACTCGACCGCGGCCTCGCCGCCCTCGTGCAACTCGCGTTCCAGAGCGAACTCGCCATCCCGTTCGACCTGGTGCATGACCTCTTGCGCGAGACGGTCAAGGCGGCCTGCGCGCACGGCATCCCGCCGTCCGCCAAACCCGGCAGCAGCCTGTCCGACCACCTCTCCATGACGGAATGGGGAATCCTGCGCCGGCAGGTCCGTCCGTTCTTCGCGCCGATGTGGCCCTCCGGAACCGGTGACCGCGTCCGCGCGGTTCTCCGCGCGGCCGACTGGTCCGGGGACGACGCGGCCGAGATGCGGTATCTGTGCGACGGAGTGGCGCTGCACCGAGCGGCGAGCGAGGCGTACGCCGCCTATCGGGCCGCGAAGGATCGCGGCGGCGCGGCTACCGCGACCGCGCTCGAATCGAACGCGCGGAAACGCCTCCAGACGGCCACGTCCATGAGCAAATGCCTACCCGACCACGATCGCCGAAACGCCGCGCAAGACCGGATCGCCGCCTGGCTCGCGAACAACCACCCGGACCTCATCGAGCTCGTCCGCCCCTGTGGCAACCCGCTCGGAGCCAGCTGGTAAGTCTCCTCCCGCAGATTTTCTGCGGGCTTTTTTTGATCAGGCGTCCTACGGAAGCGATGCCGCGTACGCCGGACAGCGCACGGCCTCGAGCGCGTGCGGGAAGATTGGCACAAATCCGTAATGCGTATACGTGCCCGTGAGCTTGGAGACGTCAAAATACACGTCGGGGTTGAAATAATAGCAACCGGTCCGCTTCCATGCGGCGCCGTCCGTCGACGAATAGCGGACGTCAATCCCCTCGCCGCTTCCGGCGCCGCCGTCATCGACCACGTCGAGCCAAATGGAACCGTTCTCGAGAAACATTCCCATCGGGTTGAACGGCGTCAGGTCGCCGTCCTGCCGCGCGGTTCCCGCGACCGGCGGGATCGAGAACGTCTGAGACCACGTCGTTCCGCCGTCGCGCGTGAACAACACGCCCGCGAAATTCACGGCGGTCCACGCGTCACCCGGTTTCCCGAACGCGCTTTCGCCTGACGCGTGCCACAGCGGATTCCACAGGTTCGGCTGCTCGACGAACGCGAACGCGACGCCCTCGGCGAGCGAAACGCCCTGCGACATCTGCATGGGATCGATGCCGTCCGGCACGCTCCACGACGTGGCCGGAACCCGCGCGGACGTCGCGCCGGCCGCGATCCGCGCCCGAATCTCCGCCACGTCATCGGCCGTGAGCGACGCGGTGACGAACGGACGGAGCGCGGAAACGACGCCCGCGTCCGACCCGGTCGGTTCGGACGGAATCGTCTTTACGCATCCGGAACCAGCGAGCGCGAAGAAAAGGAACGACAGGACGACGAACGAATCGATGCGTCGCATACACGTTGGAAGATTATGGGACGAACAATGTGACCGGATCCGCGTATTCATAGACGATCATCCCGCCCTCGGGCGGCGCGTGACCGATCCGATTCCCGTGTTCGTCGAGCCTGATGGGACGCAGCGTGACGTGATGGTCGTCCGTCCACGCGATCTCGTAATTGCACGGCGCCGCGTTTTCGTAACAGCCGCTCGTGAGCGTCACGCCGCTTGGCACCACGTACAGCGGAACGGCCTCGTTCGTCGCGAGCGAATAGACGGAGAGAATCTCGCCGGTCGTTTCCGTCACGCCGCCTTCCGTCGTGTCCCTCACGGTCTGCGGCACGATCGCGCGGCGCTGATCGGGCGAAAGAATCAGCTGGCTCGGCGCGGGCAGGTTCACGACCTCCTGCGTCGTCTCCCCCGTCGTCTCGTCGATCACGACGCGCGGCCCGCCCGGCATCTCGCAGCCCATGCACGATCGTCCTCCGACCTTGAAATAGACGTACGTCTTTCCGTTTTCCGAAAACCAGAACCAATCCTCGGTCGACGCGAGCGGGTGGTCGGCATACATCCCGAAATACGCCCGCTCGATGCCGCGCGCGCCGAAGTCACCCATCACCATCTGGTACAACAGGCTCGTTTCGAACACGCGCGCGCCGTCGTGGTAGAGGCAACTGTTCACGACGTGATATCCGACGGTGTCGTCCGCGCCCGACGTCTCCGGACACTCCGGCGTGGTGATCTGCGCAAGCAGCAGCTTCTGACGATCCGTAAGCTCCGGAGTCGGCGCGACAACGGGCGCGGCGACCGGCTGCGGCCGCAACGCGAAATACGCGCACGCGGTCGCGACGGCGACGCCAAACAGGAATGAAATCAGGCTCTGAACACGCAAGGTTTTGGACATACGGAAATAACAATCGATACGACGAATACTGTACCACAAACGAAAAACCCGCGAACCCGTCGCGGGCAGAATCGATCCGGTCGCGCCCCTCTACGTTTGTGCCTTGATCACCGCGGCTCGGTCGCGCGCGAATGCCTCGAGGAGCGGACGCTCCGACTCCTTGAACTCACAAAAACGCAAGCCAACCGCGAACGACGATCGAATGCCGTCTTGCGCCTCCACGGCCACGGCCGCGCACCGGTGAGTGCCCTCGAGCACCACGGAAAGACTCGGGCAGCGCAACACCAGAACGCTTGTGTCGCGCAGGTTGCCAACGAGGTCCATCACCTTCTTGTTCGTGCGAACGTCCACGCGCGGCGCACCGGCATACGACAACTCGCCCGCGGCGAACGGTCGTGCCACGTCCGCGTACGTCGCGCAGTCCTTGTCCGCCGGACGGTACTGCTTCCACCCGCGGAAGCCGCCAACCGCCAATCCGGGAATGACCCCATGCGGCCGTTCGACGACCTGTTCTGTCCACGTCCGATTCTCTATGCCGAGTTCCGGCACATAGCTCTGCCGCCACTCCCACCACGACCCAAACCCACGCTCGCGAAACAGCGGCTCCCATTGCCCCTCTTCCGCCGCGCGCCACTCGTCGAGCACCGTTTCCCAACGAATTTCACGGGGTTTTTCCAAGAATCCTCCTTCGCGTTCAAGCATAGCGAAACCACTCTACCACAAAACCGCCCGAGGGCGGTTTCCGTTGACGTTTCAGCCGTTTCCTCCTATCATCGCCGCACGCGAGAGTACCCATGAACCGTTACCGCCTCCTCGGCAACGTCGTCCTCGGCTTCATCGTCGACAACGAACAGCAGGACGTCATCCTCGGCCCAAGCGACAACGTCACCCTCGACTCCGACGGCCACACCATCTGGGCCTTCACTCCCACCCAACGCGCCGAGTCCACGACCCAAGCCAACGCCATCGACGCCTGGCTCCGGGACGGCCTCATCGAGGAGATCCCAATCCCTTCCGCCGTCTAGTCCGACTGCTCGGACTTTTTTGTTCGTTTACAAATTTTGCTTCCTCGCAGTTTCAACCACGCTGAGAAGCACATCGATAAACCCACAAATTTTTAACGATTCTTCTCGGGTCATTTGATTGTTAACAGTATGATGTGCCTGATTCCTATACCCCATCATCATGCCACGGAGCGTGTGAACAAGTCCTTCGTGAACGGAATTGTCGTGATCCAAAATTAACACCGACTCTCGCGAAACCGACTTACAAGCCTCGTTTACCAGTTTGGTTCCCTCAAACCCCTGTATCCCAGATTTTTGGCGAATTCGATCTTCCAAGACTAAGGTTGCCTGATTCACCACCCGGTCGAATCTAGATGGCGCGGAGAGCAAGTCGACGCAACGCGCCCGGAGCTCCTCATCATGAATCGCGTTAATTAGGCTGCCGGTTTCAACGATGTTTGAACCCAAACCGTAACCACTTTCTAAATACGACAAAAGCTGGTCAACCTTAGAGTGGACAATATCGGCCCTAAAATTTCCATAATCATTTAGCGCTTTTCGAGGTATCGACAAATCAACCATGTCTTCCCCAAAAATTGTTCCGAACTTGTCCACGATAGAATTAATATCGTTTACGATAATCGGATCGATGGAACTTTTTGTAAGGGAACGCTGAATTCCGGTTAGGCGACCGTACAGCTTCTTCGATTGTGACAGCTGCTCGTCGGTCATACAGGTTACGCCCCGTGGCACTTCTTGAACTTCTTGCCACTTCCGCACGGACACACGTCATTGCGCCCGACCGCATCCGTGTTCACGAGCGGCGAGAGCGCGGAACCACCCCCGACCCCTTCTTGGAAAGGAGGAGAGACGCGGGGTTGGGCGGACGATGACGTCGCCGCGATCTGCTGCGGCTTGCCCATTTCCTTGGTCGCTCCCTGCATCTGCATCCCAGCCCGCTGCAGTAACGACTGTCCCAACATCGCCGCCGCACGTGCGTCACTGATGTGCTTGGCGTGCTTGAAGAATGAGTAGGCGATCTCCTGGTTGATGAAGCTCAGCAAGCGCTGGAACATCGTGTAGGCTTCTTTTTTGTACTCGACGAGCGGATCGCGCTGGGCATAGCCGTGCAGGCCGATTGAGTGGCGCAGGCTCGTCATGGCGGAGAGATGCTCGATCCAGAGCGTGTCGGAGGCGCGCAAAATGATGGCGCGCTCGAGGTTCTTGAGCTGCTTCGGGTCCTGGAAGTTTTTGGCGACCGCGTCGTAGTTCTCGTTGACGATGGCCATGACGGCCTCGATCACCTTGGTGCGTTCCTCGGCGATGTGGAGCTTGTCCTTGGCGGCGCCGGTAGTGAGCGCGGAAAGCGTGGCCTTCTGCGCTTCTGTGATCGGAACGATGGTCTCGACGACCTCGACGATTTCCTTCGTGTTGCCGTCTCCCTGGACGCTGCCCGTGTGGAACAGCACCACCTGTTCGACCTCGCCCTCGATGATGTCCGTGATCACCTCGCGCAGCCCATTTCCTTCCGCGACGAACGCCTCGAGCACTTCGCGGCGGCGGCGATAGATCACTTCGCGGTGCTTGTTGAGCACGTCGTCATACTCGAGAAGGTGCTTGCGGGTGTCGAAGTGGTGGCCTTCCACGCGCTGCTGGGCTTTTTCGAGCGAGCCCGTGACCATGCCGTTCTCAATCGGCATGTCGTCCGGGATGCCGAGCTTGTCCATCATTCCCTTCACGCGGTCGGAACCGAAGATGCGCATGAGGTCGTCCTCCATGCTGACGTAGAACTGCGTGGAGCCCGGGTCGCCCTGGCGGCCGGAGCGGCCGCGGAGCTGGTTGTCGATGCGGCGGCTCTCGTGGCGTTCGGTGCCGATGACGTGCAGGCCGCCGAGCGCGCGGATCTTTTCCGCCTCTTCCGGCGTCGATGGGTTTCCGCCGAGCATGATGTCCACGCCGCGGCCCGCCATGTTGGTGGCGACGGTGACCGCGCCGAGGCGGCCGGCCTGGGCGATGAACTCGGCCTCTGCCGCGTGGTTCTTGGCGTTGAGCAAATTGAACTTCACGCCTTCGCGGGCGAGCAGCTGGCCGAGCAGTTCGTTCTTCTCGATCGAGATGGTGCCGATCAGCACCGGCTGGCCCTTCTCGTTGCGTTCCTTCACCTCGCGCGCGACGGCGAGAAACTTGCCGACCTCGTTCTTATACACGCGGTCGGTCATGTCCTTGCGCTGCGTGCCGCGGTGCGTCGGAATGACGGTGACGTCCAAATTATAAATCTTGCCGAACTCCTCGGCCTCCGTGGCCGCCGTACCGGTCATGCCGGAAAGCTTGGCGTACATGCGGAACAGGTTCTGGAACGTGATGGTGGCGAGCGTCTGGCTCTCGCGCTGCACGGCCAGGCCTTCCTTGGCCTCGATGGCCTGGTGGATGCCTTCCGAGAAGCGGCGGCCCTGCATCATGCGGCCCGTGAACTCGTCGACGATGACGACTTCCCCGTCCTTCACCACGTACTGAACGTCACGCTTGTACAGCGCGAGCGCCTTGAGCGCGGAGTCGGCGTAATGCTGCTGGTTACCGCCGACGGCATACAGGTTCTCGATGCCGAGCGCCTTCTCCACCTTCTCGATGCCGGCCTCCGTGAACGTGGCCGCGCGCATCTTTTCGTCGATGTTGAAATCCTGGTTCTCGACGAGCGTCTTCATGATGGACGCGAACCGCGCGTACATCTCGCCCGATTCCTCGGCCGGGGCCGAGACGATGAGCGGCGTGCGTGCCTCGTCGATCAAAATCGAGTCGACTTCGTCCACGATGGCGAACTGAAGCTCGCGCATGACGCAATGGTCGAGCGTCGGCGCCATGTTGTCGCGGAGATAGTCGAACCCGAACTCGTTGTTGGTACCGTAGGTGATGTCCTGGGCGTACGCGTCCTTGCGCGAAACCGGGCGGAGATAATCGGTGTGCACGCGGAACACCTCGGTGCTATCGGCCGCGTCCGGCTCCTTCGTGAACGCCGGATCGTACACGAAGCCGCCCTCGTGCTGGATGATGCCGGTCGTCATGCCGAGGGCGAAGAACACCTGGCCCATCCAAGCGGCGTCGCGACGCGCGAGATAGTCGTTGACCGTGACGAGGTGCGCGCCCTTGCCGAGCAGCGCGTTCGCGAAGAGCGGCGCGGTAGCGGTAAGCGTCTTGCCTTCGCCGGTGCGCATTTCCGCGATGCCGCGGCGGTGCATCACCAGGCCGCCCATGAGCTGCTCGTCGAAGTGCCGCTGCCCGAGCTTGCGCTTGCCCGCCTCACGCACGGCCGCGAACGCGTCAAACAAAACCTGGGCGAGCGGCTCGCCCTTCGTCATCCGCT
>DAISXX010000029.1:0-1143 GCA_036825695.1 Patescibacteria group bacterium
CTCGACCCCGTGGTCGACGCGGAGCTGGGCCGTCTCGCGGTCCAGTAGCAGCGCCTCACCGCGCCGAATGCCTCGCTGGCCTTCGGCGCGGCATTTCGTTTTGGGAGGATTGACAGTCGGGCGTTTGTTGGTAAGATGCGCCGACTCAACGGGAGCAGGCATGTTCTTTGATCAGGATCTGTATTGGGCGGTTGTTCTGGCGTCCGGGGAAGGCAGTGCGTTCACGGTCGCGGTCGCGGAGGATTGTCCGGCGGAATGGAACGTGGTCGTGACCCTGTGCCAGGGGTACGGCCCGACGGCGGCCAAGAGCGCCGAACATTTCATGGCGATGCTTCCGGAGCAGTTGGCGTCGAACCCGTTCGATGTCGCTGATCCCGCAAGCCTGGCGCGCACGACGCTCGCCACGCTCGATGATCGCCTCGGCGCCCACGACGAATCCGCGGCCGTCGGCATGGTCCATGTGGGTACGGCGCAGATCGTCACGGCGATCGTCGGCGGCATGCGGGCATTCCTGCTCGCTCCGGGCGAGGCCCGTGAACTGGCGTCCGGGCGCTCGCTCATCCAACGTATCCAGACGCTCGGCGTCCGTCCCGGACGCGTGCCGCTTGACGCCGACGTGCGCGCGACTGACCTCACGTTCGCGCACCCGTTCGTCCTGCTCGCAACGGAGGAAACGCTCGGCTGGCTCGAGGCCGCCGGCGGCACGCCGAAGGATCTCGTCCGTCCGGACGATACCGTCGAGACCCTGCGCGATCGACTCGCCCGCTGCCTCGCCACCCCGGAACCGACGGAAACGGACCCCGTCCCCGGCCCGCGGAAGGGCGCCGCGCTCATCCTCGCCCTGGTCGTGAAATCGTCAGGTCCTTCGATCTCGTAACGAGGTCGTTTTTCTTTGTACGGGTTGACAATTCGTGGATATTCGCGTACAGTTTCGCACTGTTCTTTCACAGCCATGGAGTCAATCATGCGTCATCGAGATCCATCCATTCTCCTTCGGATCGCCATCGCGGACGCGGCGGCGGCCGGAGCCGAGTACCTCAAGTTCCCCCGCGACGCGGGCGTTCTCGATCGCGTGCTCGCGCTCGACCGGTACGTCGCGCACCCTACCCACGGCCATGCCGCGGGCAAATATACCGACGACGC
>DAISXX010000029.1:1243-9835 GCA_036825695.1 Patescibacteria group bacterium
CAGGCGGCCGTCACGCACAATACGCCGCCGGCGCTGTTCAGCGCCCGGGCTGCCGCGCTTATGGCGCACTTCGCGCTCTATAGCCGCGATCCGCTCGCGCGGGCGGGCGAATACTGCCTGGAGTACCTGCCGCGCGAGGACGTGCGGCTGTACGGCTACACCCTGCGTACGCCGTGGGACGGCCGTCCGGTCACGGGCGGTGGGGTTCCCGTCTCCGTCACCACGGCCCACGCGGCCGCGACGCTCGTGATGAACGGCCCCTCGCTCATGGCGATGCTGCGCCGCTGCATCGAGTGGGGCGGCGACACGGACTCCGTGGCCGCGGTCGCCTGGGGCATTGCCTCGCCGCGATTCCAGGATGAGGGGCTCCCCGACTGGATGGAGCGCGACCTGGAATTCGGCAGCCCGAAGACCGGCGCGCCGCACCTGCGGGCGCTCGGCGAACGGCTCATGGCACGGTTCGACTGACACGCGCTCGACGCCTTCCGGCGTCTTTTTTCTTTCCGCTTGTGAAACGATTCGCCCGGGTCTACGATGGATGTCATATGATCAACCCATTCGAGAACGCACTGCTCCAGCTATCCCGCGCCAATGCCGCGAAGGCGTTTCCGGCCGAGCTCGTCGAACGGCTCACGCATCCGAACCGCGAGATTCGCGTGTCGATTCCCGTGCGTATGGACGATGGGTCGCTGCGCGTGTTTGAGGGATATCGCGTGGAGCACAGCAACGCGCGCGGGCCGTACAAGGGCGGGATTCGGTTCCATCAGGACACGGACATTTCGGAAGTGAAGGCGCTCGCGCTCTGGATGACGATGAAGTGCGCGGTGGCCGGGATTCCGATGGGCGGAGGGAAGGGCGGCGTGACGGTGGATCCGAAAACGTTGTCGAAGGGGGAACTTGAGCGACTGAGTCGCGGGTGGGTGCGCGCGTTGTCCGACGTGCTCGGGCCGAAGAAGGACGTGCCCGCGCCGGACGTGAACACCACGCCGGAGATCATGGCGTGGATGTCGGACGAGTTCGGAAAGATCACGGGCGACGTGTCGGGCGCGGTGATTACCGGGAAGCCGCTCGACAAGGGCGGTTCGGAAGGCCGCGGGACCGCGACGGCGCAGGGCGGGTTTTACGTGTTCGAGGCGCTGCGCGAGAAGTTGGGGTTGCCCGAGAAGTGCCGCGTGGTGATTCAGGGATTCGGCAACGCGGGCGACCACGCGGCCGATCTGTGGACGAAGGCCGGGCACGCGGTGATCGCGGTGTCGGACTCGAAGGGCGCAATCGTGAGCGACGCGGGGCTCGACATCGACGCGGTCACGGCGCACAAGAGGGCGACGGGATCGGTGGTCGGCGTGACCGGCACGCGGACGAGCACGAACGACGAGCTCCTCGCGCTCGAGTGCGATCTGCTGATTCCGGCCGCGCTTGAGAATCAGATCCGCGCGGACAACGCCGCGTCGATCAAGGCGAAGGCCGTCATGGAACTCGCGAACGGGCCGACCACGCCGGAAGCCGACGACGCGTTGTTCGCGCGTGGCGTCGCGGTGGTTCCGGACATTCTGTTCAACGCGGGCGGCGTGACGGTCTCTACGTTCGAGTGGGAACAGAACCTGAAGGGCGAGCACTGGAGCGAGGCGGACGTGTTCGCGAAGCTGAAGATCATTATGGATCGGGAAGCGAACCAGATTTACGCGACCGCACAGTCGTTGAACACCGATTTGCGTCGGGCGGCGTTCGTGGTGGCACTCGGTCGATTGGCGGAGGCGACGCGGGAGTGATCGGATTGACAATCGCACGAACACGCATTACCCTCCGGTCGAACCTACCGGAGGGTTTTGTGTCCAGAGAAACCGCATCCTTCGTGACCGCCGTCATCGGCGACAGCGGGGTCACGATCTATTTTCCCGACGGTCGAGAGGATCAGATTCCCCATGAGGGGCGATCCGTCGCCGGCCTGTTGCTGGACGGCTGGGTCGCCAACCGCGCGCTCGCGTGGTCCGACGGTCGTCAGACGACCCGTCCGGTCTCGCCTGACTCGGGTCGTCGGTCGAACACGCCGGTTTCCATCGGCCGCATCTTCGACGACGCGGCACGACTCGAGACCAGGCTGTTCTCGCTTCGGCCCGCATAACTCGCGGGCTTTTTTCTTTTTATCGTGCGTGTTAGGATCTGGCGGTATGGCAAGCTATAACCATTTGGAAATCGAGCCGAAGTGGCAGAAACGGTGGGAGAAGGACGGCGTGGGTCATGCCTTGGAAACGCCGGGCGCGGACGCGTTGTACCACCTCGTCATGTTCCCGTACCCGTCTGGAGCCGGCCTTCACGTCGGACACGTGGAGAGCTATGCGGCGCTCGACATCGTGACGCGCAAGGCGCGGATGCAAGGGAAGAACGTGCTGTTCCCGATGGGCTTTGACGCATTCGGATTGCCGGCCGAGAACTACGCGGTGAAGACAGGGACACATCCGGCCGAGACCACGGAGAAAGCCATTGCCACGTTTCGCCGCCAGCTGAAATCCATCGGCCTCTCGTTCGACTGGTCGCGCGAACTTTCGACATGCGATCCGGAGTATTACAAATGGACGCAGTGGCTCTTCCTGCTGTTCTACAAGAATGATCTCGCGTACCGCGCCAAGGCGCCGGTGAACTGGTGCGACGGGTGCAACACCGTGCTCGCGAACGAGCAGGTGGTCGACGGGAAGTGCGAGCGCTGCGGCACGGTCGTCCTCCAGAAGGAACTCGAGCAGTGGTTTTTCCGTATCACGAAATACGCGGACCGTCTGCTCGCCGGCATCGACACCGTCGACTGGCCGGAGCGCATCAAGTCGATGCAGCGGCATTGGATTGGGCGCAGCGAGGGCTGCGAGGTGGAGTTTCGCGGCGTGAAGGGTGAGATGGTCGGCGAGCCTGGCGCGGAGCGCGTGCACGAGGCCGAGTTTTCCATTCCCGTCTTCACGACGCGCATCGACACGCTGTTCGGCGTGTCCTACATCGTGCTCGCGCCGGAACACCCGCTTGTCGACACGCTCACGACGCCCGACAATTACGAGGCCGTCGTCGCGTACCGCGACCAGGCGCGCAAGAAGTCCGAGCTCGAGCGTACGCAGCTCGAGAAGGACAAGGCGGGCGTCTTCACCGGGACGTACGCCAAGCACCCGCTCACCGGAGAGGGGGTTCCGATTTGGATTTCGGATTACGTGCTCGTGAACTACGGAACCGGCGCCGTGATGGGCGTGCCGGCGCACGACGAGCGCGACTTCACGTTCGCGAAAAAATACGGATTGCCCATGCGTGTCGTCATCGCGCCGCCAGCGGGCGTGATGCATGACTTTGAGGCGTCGGCATATGGCGAACCGGGCATTCTCGTGTTCTCCGAGACGTTCGACGGCCTGACGAGCGCGGAAGGAACGAACGCGATCGCGACCGCGGTCGAGTCGGCCGGGAAGGGAAAGCGCGTGACGAACTACCATCTGCGCGACTGGCTCGTGAGCCGTCAGCGCTATTGGGGCGCGCCGATTCCGGTCATTTGGTGCGAGACGTGCGGCGCGCAGCCGGTCGATCCGAAAGATCTCCCGGTGCTCTTGCCGCGCGACGTGGACTTCAAACCGACCGGACAGTCGCCGCTCGTAGATTCGAAGACGTTCCACGACGTGGTCTGCCCGAAGTGCGGCGGCGCGGCTCGCCGTGAGTCGGACACGATGGACACGTTCGTCGATTCTTCGTGGTATTACCTCCGTTACACCGACGCGAAGAACGACGCGGTGTTCGCGGAGCCGGAGAAACTCAAATACTGGTGCCCGGTCGACCTCTACGTCGGCGGCGCGGAGCACGCGGTGATGCACCTGCTGTATGCGCGCTTCTTCTCGTATGCGCTGCACGATCTCGGGTATGTCGATTTCGAAGAACCCTTCCTGAAGCTCCGCAACCAGGGCCTGATTCTCGGACCGGACGGCGAGAAGATGTCGAAGTCGAAGGGCAACGTGGTGAACCCGGATGACGTGGTGGAGCAGTACGGCGCGGACTCGATCCGTCTCTATGAGATGTTCATGGGCCCGCTCGAGGACGAGAAGCCGTGGGACACGAAGGGGATCGTCGGGATTCGTCGGTTCCTCGACCGCACGTGGTCGATGCGTTTGAAAATCGTCGATGCGGAGAACCCGGTCGCCACGAAGCTCGTGCACAAGGCCGTGAAAAAGGTGACCGAGGACGTGGACGCGATGAAGTTCAACACGGCCATCTCGGCCATGATGATCTGCCTGAACGGCCTCTCCGAGCTCGACGCGGTTCCGCGCCGCGCGTACGAGATGTTCGTCGGCGTCCTCGCGCCGTTCGCGCCGCACATCGCGGAAGAAATCTGGCGCGACCTCGGTCACACGGAATCCGTGTTCGCGGAAGCGTGGCCGACGTACGACGAGGACGCCATCAAGGACGACTTCGTCACGATCGTCGTCCAGGTGAACGGCAAGCCGCGCGCCACCATCGAGCTGTCGCCGGACCTGCCGGAGGCGGACGTCCAGGAGCGCGCGCTCGCCACCGAGAACGTGGGGAAGTTCACGGCCGGAAAGGAAATCGCGAAGGTGATCTTCATCCCGGGCCGGCTTATCAACATTGTCGTGAATTAGTATGGAAGGACGAGGGGAGCGGACCATGATGGAGCGGGCGGACATGAGCTTGCGCGAGACGTTCGAAGCGTACGAGGCATTCCGCGCGAAGTACGACGATCTCGCGGCGCACGCCGAACCGTATCTGAATGACCCGACGATCGCGGCCGGAACGAAGGCGGCGATTCGCACGTCGCTGAACGCGGCGCTTGCGTGCGGCGACCTGTTTGCCGGGCTCGGTCTCCCGACGACGTTTTCGGCCACCGTGCTCAAGGGCGTATCGAAGGCAGACAAGACGTTAAAATGGCTGCATGGTCCGCGCGGAACGAAACCGGAAGGCAAACCGTCGATGCTCGCCGCGCTCGACCTGACTCCGGACGTGAAATTGCGCACGTCGCTCGGGTTCCAGCTCCTCGAGTTGTGCTCGGCCGGGTTTCTTCCCATGCGTTCGGTGGAAGGGCTCATGCAGATCAACCACGACGTGCCGCGCGTTTGGCGGGCGTACAAGCGCATCCGTGAGATCGCGGCCGAGAAGTCGGTGATCAAACCGGACGTCCGCGCCGCGATCGACGTCTTTCAGCCGAACGGCGAAACCGTATGAATCCGCGCGAAGCACTGAAGGTTCTCATCGAGGAAGTGGACCTGGACCCGGAGCAACAACGACTGCTTCTCTCCAACCTGTCGGAGATGGACGACGCGTCCGTCGTCGAGCTCGGAACGGCCCTCGCGCAGTACCGCCTCGCGGAGGAGGAGGCCGCCAAGCGTACGCTTGCCGCCATCGACGCGTTGTCCGAGATCGATCAGATCGAACGATAAAAAGAGACGGGCCGAAAGGCTCGTCTTTGCGTCAGTTGTCATTCAACCGTCCATTTGTTACCCTGCCTTCACTATGAATCTCGTGATGATCGGAACCGGATATGTGGGCCTCGTGACGGGCTTGGGATATGCCAAGCTCGGGCATCGGGTTGCGTGCGTGGATACGGACGTTTCGAAGATCGCGAGGCTCGACCGCGGGGAGGCGCCGTTTTACGAGCCTGGGATGCCGGAGCTGTTGCGCGAGATGCAGGAGGCCGGGCGGATCGTGTTTTCGACGAGCTTGGCCGACGTGATCGGCGGGGCGGAGATCGTCATGATCGCGGTGGGCACGCCGGCGGGGAAGGACGGGTTCGCGGATTTGTCGTACGTCGAGGCGGTCGCGGATCGCATCGGCGAGGTGCTCGACCACGAGGCGCTGGTCGTGCTCAAGTCGAGCGTGCCGGTCGGGACGAACCGCGCGGTGATCGACCGCATCCGCCGCAAGATGGGCGAGGTGGGACACGAGGCATTGACGAGCGTCGTGACCATCGCGTCGCTCCCGGAATTTTTGCGCCCGGGATTCGCGCTCGCGGATTTCGTTTCGCCGGACCGCATCGTCATCGGCTCGGACGACGACGTCGCGCGCCAGACGCTCGACCAGCTGCACGACGGCATCAAGGCGCCGCGCGTGTTCCTGTCGCTCGAGAGCGCCGAGCTCACCAAGTACGCGGCGAACGCGCTGTTGGCCACCAAGGTTTCCTTCATCAACGAGATCGCCAACATCGCGGAGCGCACCGGCGCCGACGTGCGCGAGGTGGCGAAGGCCGTCGGCATGGACCGTCGCATCGGCCCGCATTTTTTGCAGGCGGGCATCGGTTACGGCGGATCGTGCTTTCCGAAGGACGTGTCCGCGCTCCATCAGATGGCCGGCACCACGGGCTACGAGTTCAAGCTGCTCTCGGCCGTGATCGAGGTGAACAACGCGCAGCGTGAGCGGTTCGTGCAGCGCGTCGTCGAGGTGCTCGGCGGCGTGCGTGGGCGCCGGCTCGCGGTGTGGGGCCTCGCGTTCAAGGGCGGCACGGACGACGTGCGCGGCTCGGGCGCCATCGACATCGTGCAGCGGCTCGTCGGCCTCGGCGCGGACGTGATCGCATACGATCCGCAGGGAATGAGGCAGGCGCAGGGCATGCTGCCGGAACACGTCGCGTACGCGCCGACCGCGGTGGACGCGGCAACGGGCGCCGACGCGCTGCTCGTGCTCACGGATTGGAAGGAGTTCGCCGACGTGTCGTTTGACGCCGTGCGTGAACGAATGGCCGAGCCGAACGTCTTTGACGGCAGAAATTTTCTCGCGGATTTGAATTTGGATTCCAAGGGCTTCGCGTATTACGGCGTGGGACTTGGCCGGTAGTATGCGTTTGGGGGAACGCGGGAAACAGATCGTCGCGTCGCCGTCGAAATCGTTCGCGGCCGCGTTGGTCTGTTTTTCGTTGGGCGTGGCGGTCGCGACGATTGCGGGATGGTCGGCCGTCGCGACGCCGCTCGTCGTCGTGGTCGTCGGGTTCGGCGCATGGATGCTGTCGCGCGGCAAGGAATCGCGGCTCGTCGCGCTCTTGGTCGCGTGCGTTGCGCTCGGTTTCTGGCGCTTCGCGCTCACGGCATTGCCGCCCTCGACCCGTACGGTCGCGGACGCGGTCGTCGGGGTCGACATGACGATCTCGGGCCGCGTCGCCGCCGAGGTTGAGCCGCATGGTCGCTATCGCCGCGTCGTGCTCGACGACGTTCGTGTCCGGCCCGCTGCCGTCGACGGCAAACTGCTCGTCTGGCTCGACGCGTCCCCGTCGGTTTCGTACGGCGACTCGATCTCGCTCGTCTGCAAGCCAGAGCTCCCGGAACCGATCGACGGGTTCGCGTACGACCAGTATCTCCGCGCGCAGGGGATACTCGCCGTGTGTAACGGTCCGCAGGATGTCCGCGTCGAATCGAGCTCCGGCGGCATCGTCGCGACGTTGCTCTCGATCAAGCGCGTCGTGATCGCGCGGCTCGGCCAGATCGTTCCCGAGCCGCACGCGTCGTTTCTCGCCGGGCTCATCTTTGGCGGGAGTTCGTCGCTTTCTCAAGACCTGAAGGATGATTTTTCGAAGACGGGCACGTCGCACATTCTCGCCGCGAGCGGGTTCAACGTGTCGCTGTTCTCGATGGTATTTCTCACCTGGATCACGCATACGTTCCTCGGCCGTCGCCGCGGCGCGTATCTCACCGCGGGACTGCTCGTCGCGTACGTCTGCGTCGCCGGCGCGACCGCCGCCGTCGTTCGAGCCGGGATCATGGGGCTGCTCGTGCTCGTCGGGTTCGTCATCCGCCGCAAGCCGTCGGTCCTTAACGTCACGCTCCTCGCGCTCGCCGCGATGCTGCTCTGGAACCCGCTCCTGCTCGCGGACGTCGGCTTCCAACTTTCGTTCGTCGCCACGGCCGCGATGCTCGGCGCGTCCGGCGCCATCGAGAAGCGCTGCGTCTTCGTCCCGGAAGCGTTCGAATTGCGCAAATCGTTCGCCGGCAGCATGGCCGCGATCGTGTGCACGCTCCCGATCATGCTCTGGCACTTCGGCGCCGTCTCGCTCTGGTCGCCGGTCGTGAACCTGCTCGTGCTTCCGCTCGTCCCCATGCTGATGGCGCTCACCGGCGTCGCGTTGGCGGTCGGGTTCCTGAACGTCACGCTCGGCACGGTCGTCGCGATTCCGGCGTGGGCCGCGTCGTCCGTCATCCTGCATCTGGTCACTTGGTTTGGGGCGCTTTGATATGTTCAGAACCTCCCGCGACACGCCGCGCCCGTGGTGGAAGCGCCACCGACGTCGACTCGAACATCTCATCGTTACCGCGATCCTGCTTGCCGTCGCGTCGGCCCTGTATGCGTCCGAGTCGCGCCGGATCGAGAACCAAGGCCAGCTCCGCGTGTGGTTCTTTGACGTCGGCCAGGGCGACGCGACGCTCATCGAGACGCCGGATGGTCATCAGATTTTGGTGGACGGCGGGCCCGACGACACGGTGCTCACGAAGCTCGGGGAAGTGCTCGGCCCGCTCGACCGTTCGCTCGACCTGGTGCTCGCCACGCATCCGGACGCCGACCACATCGGCGGGCTCGCGAGCGTGATCCGCGATTATGACGTTGCCGACATCGACACGAACGGTGATCAAAAGTTTACCT
>DAISXX010000030.1:0-9817 GCA_036825695.1 Patescibacteria group bacterium
GTTTGGAACGTCGTCAGCGTGGCCATGATTCTGATCCGCGTGGCGGCGGAATTCAATCGTTTTCATACCAAAGAAAAATACCGCGTCCGGAGGACCGCGGCAAGGGTCAGGTCTGCGTCTGGGACTGCTTCTGGAAGAGATATTCCCGATCGCGCGGATCGAGGTCGTCGACGTCCCAGAGGTGCTTGTTGAAGAGAAAGTTCGCAAACAAGGCGGTGAACATCATGTCCAACCAATCGGCATGGATGCCGAGGAGCGATGCCGCCACGCGGATCAGAATCATGGCCACGCTGACGACGTTCCAAACCGGTCGGTCGAAGCGGCGCCGCACGGCCAGCAGGATCAGCTCGACGGGCGGCTTCGCGAACCCGCGCTCCTCGAAACGCGCGGCCGTTTCGCGCATGGCCTCGATGACGCGAGCGAACGATCCCCGGGAGTACGTGTGATGCAGGATCCACGCCCCGAACAGAAACATCAGCGCGTAAAACGCGTCGTGCTTCGTGACCCACCGGTACAGCGACCCGACAACGACCGTCAGGAAGAACAGCGCCTCGCTCAAGATCTCCGACGCGAACAGGACGTGGTACCGGTTCACGTGAAGCCGGCGCTGGATCAGGCGCACCAGCGGGTTGAACACGCGATCGTGCAAAAACCGGTCAAAGCGAATGAGCATGGAATTCTCCGTGCGCAGACGCTACCAAAAAAAATCCCGGGGGTCAACCCCGGGTGATTTCGAACGTGTCTTTTTGGGAGATCTGATAATGCTTCGCGGCGGACGTTCCCTGCACCACCAGCTCGACGAACCGCTTGTCGCCGTATCCCGACGAACCGACGATCAGGCCGGTCTGATAGTCCGGAACGGATCGGAGCTGCTTGTAGCACGTGGCGACGATCGCGAGGCCGTTCAGAACGAACTCGCGCTTGGCGCCTTCCTCGAACTGGATGTCATTCGGGAGCAGCGTGGTCTTGCAGTTGCCGAACGAGTCGATCCACCACACGCCCGGTCCCGCGTCCGGGATGTCGGAGAACGGGAGCACGTCGCATGGCGCGTCCTTCTTGTCCCACACGATGCGGGCGAGACGCGGGAGATAGTCGAAGCTCCGGAACTGGCTCGTTGCCGCGTGCTCGATGACGGATTCGTCGTATCCGCCGAACAACATGACCTCGCGGATGTCCGTCACGTTGACGCGATCGGCGAGCCCGAACTTCTTCACGAGCGACAGCGTTTCGCCGTCGATGGTGCACACCACCAAAATCTTCTTGAACCAGAAATATCCGAACGGCGTGCCGTTCGGCCACTTCTCCTTGGCTCGGCCGTGGCGCGGAGCCACGTTCACCGCGATGACCCCCTCCGCCTCGCCGGCGCCATCGAGCACGTCGATGAGGTTGCCCGCGGCCTCGATGTCCGAGGACACGCCGACGAACGATACGTGCGTGCCCGGGAACAGCTCGGCGTAGCGCGTTTCCTGGCGCGACTGGGCATTGGCGTCGCGGCAGTCCGTAATGACAGTAATAAACATAATGAACGGATCATACGCGAATATTGACATTTTGGCAAGAATGGCCCATGATGCGCGCTTCGGAGCTCTTTTGACCCACATCGAAAACGACGAACCCCCGAACGTGCGGTGGAACCGTACGGATCGAGTCCTTTCCCGCGTCGAATGGCAACTGACCCGCGAATTCGTCCCGGGGTACGGAATGTGCGAGTTCTTCAAGGGCCATCACGTCATCGGACGTGACCGGCCGATCACGCGAGGAATCTACCTCGGATCGCACGCGCGCGAGGCCATCGTGGTCACGGACGACCCGTCCATGCTTCGGGCCTACCACGATCTGCGCCGTCGACTCGGTCGAGTTCCCTGGCGGCTCGGCGAGCCGGCAATCATCCGGGCCGTCCACGACTTCGTCCGCGAACGCATGCCGGGAGGCAGGGCCGAGACGCGAACCTTGTTGGCGCGCGTGCTTCCGGACCGACCGGGCGACGAAAAGATCGCGTTGTCCGTATTCGTCGAGAACGGCGCGGGCGTGTGCCGCCACCGTCCCCTGTTCGGCGCGTATCTCGTGGAAAAACTGATCCGCGACCGCGTCCTCTTCGGCCGCGTGTCGATCGACCGTGCCGAGGACGACCAGGGCGGCCATGCGTGGATGCGGTACGTTTCCCGCTGGTCGGGTCGAATCCTCATCTCCGACCCGGCGATCGGACCGTGCGGGGAACTGTTCTCGCTGCGAGAGGAGTGGAGTTACCTGCGCCCAGGGGACGTCCGCCCCGCGGAAGCGAATCCCCTGCTCGACCCGCTCGACCACGCGATCATGGCCACGGGCCTCCTCTGGCTGATCTGGCGTTATCTCTGACCTCACCATGGGGTCTCTTTTTTATGCTAAAGTGAACGCCTATGGCCAAGCCAAACACCCTGTTCGACTCCCCCGCCGACGACGCGCGCCACGCCCCGCTTGCCGACCGCATGCGGCCGAAAACGCTGGGCGAATATGAGGGCCAACGGCAGATCGTCGGGGACGGGACGATTCTCCGGGAAGCGCTCGAGCGCGACGAGATTCCCTCGATGGTGTTTTGGGGTCCGCCGGGAAGTGGAAAGACGACGCTCGCGAAGATCATCGCCGAAACAACGAAGTCGCACTTCGTTCCGTTCAGCGCGGTGTCAGGTTCAGTGAAGGATATTCGCGAGGTCATCGCGGGCGCCGAGACGCGGCGCAAGATGTATAAGGAAAAGACGATTTTATTCGTCGACGAAATCCACCGGTTCAACAAGGCGCAGCAGGACGCGTTCCTGCCCGCGGTGGAAAACGGGACGATCACGCTCATCGGCGCGACGACCGAGAACCCGTCGTTCGAGGTGAACTCCGCGCTTCTCTCCCGCTGCCGCGTGTTCGTGCTGCAAATGCTGGACACGGAGGCGGTCGTCGCGATCCTGCGTCGCGCGCTGACCGACGAGGAACGCGGACTCGGCGCGAAGAAGCTCGCCGTCGACGACGACACGCTCACGTACCTCGCCATGATGTCGAACGGCGACGCGCGCGTGGCGCTCAACGCGCTTGAGCTCGCCTCGCAGACCGGGATCGTCGACCGCAAGCGCGTGGCGGACGCGCTCCAAAAAACCCATCTGCTCTACGACCGCGCCGGCGAGGAGCACTACAACATCATTTCCGCGCTACACAAGTCGATGCGCGGCTCCGATGCCAACGCGGCGCTCTACTGGCTCGGCCGCATGCTCGAGGCGGGCGAGGACCCGCTGTACGTGGCACGCCGTCTCGTGCGGTTCGCCTCCGAAGACATCGGCCTCGCGGACCCGAACGCGCTCGTGCAGGCCGTCGCCGCGTATCAAGCGAGCCACCAGCTCGGCATGCCGGAGTGCAACGTGATCCTGGCGCAGTGCGTGGCTTATCTGGCCCGCGCCCCGAAGTCGAACGCGCTCTACGTCGCCTACGGCCGCGTCCAACGCGACATCCAGGATCTCCCGGCCGAGCCCGTCCCGATCCACCTCAGAAATGCCCCGACGCGACTGATGAAGGATCTCGGGTACGGCGCCGAATACAAATACACTCCCGATTTCGAACATCGGGAGGAGGCGGCACAAGACTATCTCCCCGAACGGCTGCGGGGAAAGGCCTATCTCGAATGATTCATCCCAGGTTACCCTTCCGTCGCCGGACACATCGATCGGATCGCCGACAATCCTTGCCTTGGCTCCTCGCAACACGTCCAAGACGGCCTTCACCCGCGCAAACGACTCACGAACGGAAAACCACCTCTGCCGCACGTACGGCTGGAGGTCGGCGGACACCCCGATCGCATCGATCCCGAGCGAGCGGGCCAAATACAAGGCGCGCGGAAGGTGGTATTCCTGCGTGACGACAACGGCCTCGGCCACACCGAAGACGCGCCGTGCGCGATACATGGTGTCGTACGTGTCAAAGCCCGCATGATCGAGAAACAGATCCTCTGGAGCCACGCCCGCGTCGAGCAAATACGTCCGCATGGCATTCACCTCGTCATGGTCGTCGCTCCCATTGTCTCCGGACGCGAGGACGACGCCCACCGCCCCGTCCCGATATAGCCGCGCCGCGACCGAAAGACGATCCGCCAACATGTCGGAAGGCGTTCCATCCGGTCGCAAGCCGGCGCCAAGCACGATGGCGACGGGAGCCATCGGCGTCGCGTCGGAACCAAGAATGTCGCCACCGTGCGACGCCACCGCCCACTGGCACCCAATCCAAACGACGGTCGCTGCGGCGAATCCGACGCGTAACAATTGAAACCATCGTTTCGGCATACGAAAACTCCACGCACGCACTGGATTTGGTCCTTATGCAGTCGGGTATTCCCCGTTCACCGAAGTTACAGGGGACGCGTTTCGCCGTCGGTCTGCCAGAATGACCCGGGAGACCGATCGACGATCCGCTAAACCGCGGGGCTCTCAGTCACCTCCCAAGGGAGAACGACATTACCAAGCCCAAGTACCAAATTTAGCCCAAATCAGTCCGTTCGTGGAGCCATTCCAACTATAGCAAAACAAAAAACGTCGCGCCAGCTTGTCGGATGGCGCGACGTTTTTTCGTTAGCGGCTCACCGCGAATTGGATGTCGGGCTTCGCGAACTCGAGCGCGTGACGGACGTTCTGATCGGTGTAGGACGCGAATTCAATGCTCGACGGGCGTTCGGCCTCGACGAGCTGCGGCACAATCTGCCCGCGCACAACCGAAGGCGCGACGGTCGATGCCGAGGGCGCAAGCTCTACCGTCAGCACGTTCACCACGAGAATCGCGGCCACGGCGCCGCCGGCGACGAGCGTTCCGGTGTATACGAACAAACGCGTCCAAACCACGCGCAGGCGGTTGCGCTCGAAACGGGGCGAGTTGAGAAGCGCGCGGCGCAGCGCATAGCAGTGCGCCGAGTCAACCGGCGGCTCAGACGAGCCCATCCGTTCCAAAAGCGATTCGAGTTGTTGCAACGTCTGTTCGCTCATAAGTCTTGACGGAGGACTCTTCCGTCATCAGGACATGGAGTTTTTTCAACGCCCGGTGAATGTGTGACTTAATGGTCCCCTCTTTCATCTTCATGGCGCTCGCGATCTCCGGCACGGTCAGCTTGGAGAAAAAGCGCATGGTGAGGATGTTCTGCTGCTTTTGGTTGAGCTGGCCCATGAGGCGTCGCAGTTGCTCCACCCGCTGGCGGATATCGACCGCGTCCTCGTCGGCCACCATGGCGATGTCCGCCCGGTCGTCTTCGTTAGCGACCAGTTCCGGCGCCTCGTCGATGGTGACCGAGAGGAACCGTTTGCGGGCGCGGTAAAAGTTGCCGATTTGGGCCATGGCGATGGCGAACAGCCAGGACTTGAACGGTTTGCCGCGGGATTCATACCGCTGGACGTTCTTTAACGCCTGGAAAAACGTTTCGCTCGCCAAATCCTTGGCCACGTCGACGTTATGGGTACGCGAGATCAGAAACCCGAACACCGGCTGGTAGTAGCGATCGTACAACCGCCCGAACGCCTCGGGATCCGTCTTCGCCTGTTCAATTAGCAATACCTCCTCTTCCATAGGATTATGCGGAAATTTCGAGCTGCTCGACCTTTCACAGAGTATATCTCCATGATACCCGAACCGTTGCAGCGGGTCACGGCAAAAGAAAAAAGACCCAGATTGGGTCAGGTCGCGCCTATTGCGCGGGGAGCAGCGAGTCGAAGCGGCACTCCACCTCGTTGGGCTCCCCGACGTGCACCTCGTTGAAGCACGAGAGCTTGACGTGGTCGTCCTCGCTGAGGGAGGAACACTGGGTCGACGTGCAGTTGACGATCGTGGTGCCCGTGTCAGTCTTGAGCTTGACCGAGTACTTGGTCTGGTTGCCCTGATCGCCGCCGAACATCTTGGTGCCGGGCTGGCCCAGGACCGTCCCTACGACGTCGTAGCGACCCGCGACCGACTTCACGCCGTTCACCGGGGCACACGCGCCGCCGAGGTTGCCGCCGATGATCGCGACGAGAATGCCCAAGATCGCGACGACGATCATGAACTCCACGAGAGACAAACCCTTCCTGAGATGACGCATCTCTAACTCCGTTGTTAAGTGCGCCAAGAGGCTACCAAAAAGCCGGCCGTTTGTCAACGGTCGGCTCTTCGATCTAGTAATCCCTCAGTTTGTCGATCATCGGATGCGCTTGGATCTTTTCCAGGGCCTTCGCTTCGATCTGACGAATGCGTTCGCGGGTAACGTCGAATTCCTTGCCGACCTCCTCGAGCGTGTGGGACACGCCGTCCATGAGGCCGAAGCGCATTTCGAGAATCTTCTGCTCGCGCGGCGAGAGATCCTTCATCGCGTTGTTGACGTAGTCGCGCAGGAGCTCGCGGGCCGCGGCGCGGTCCGGGGAGATGGTCTTGATGTCCTCGATGAAGTCCTCGAGCTTCGAGTCCTCGTCGTCGTCGCCGACCGAAGTCTCGAGCGACACCGTGTCCTGCGAGATGCGGATGATATGCTGGACTTTCTCCAGCGGCTCGTTCATTTCCGCGGCGATCTCTTCCGGCAGCGGCTCGCGGCCGAGGTCCTGGATGAGGCGACGCTCCACCTGCATGAACCGGTTGATGGTTTCCACCATGTGCACCGGGATGCGGATGGTACGGCTCTGGTCGGCGAGCGCGCGGGTGATGGCCTGGCGGATCCACCACGTGGCGTACGTGGAAAACTTGTAACCTTTGCGATACTCGAACTTCTTCACGGCGCGGAACAGGCCGATGTTCCCTTCCTGAATGAGGTCCAGCAGCGACAGCTGCTTGCCCACGAACTTCTTGGCGATGGAGACGACGAGACGGAGGTTGGCCTCGATGATGCGGCGCTCGGCCTCCTTGTCGTTGTGTTCCTTGCGCTTGGCAAGCGCGACTTCCTCCTCGCCATTCAGCAGCGGGATCTTGCCGATCTCGCGCAAGTACATCTGGATGGAGTCCTGCGAAAGCTCCGGCACCTCGCTCGACTTCTTCTGCGTGTGCGTCGTGCGGATCTTTGTGTACACGTCGCCGTGTTCCTTCTCGCGGCCGAGAATGCCCTCCTTCATCTCGATGAAGTGGACGCCGATGCGGTCGATGCGGTCGAGGAACTCGCGGAACGCGTCGACGTAGTCCTCGAGGTTGTTGAACGTGAAGAGAACCTCGTTCTCCGTAATGAAGCCGCGCTGCTGGCCCTTGCGAACGAGTCGGGAAAGCGTTTCCTCATCCGGCGGCGCGGAACGGACGTAGCGCGCCTTCGGCTGGGCTGGAGCTTCGTGCTTGTGAGCCGACTTGTCCGCCGCCTTTGGCACGGGCTTGGCCGCCGGCTTCTTCTTAATGACCGCCTTTACGATCTTAACGATCTTGGACGGCTTCGTTTGTTTCTTCACCATAGCAAAACGCGAAAAAGCGATAACCGGTTATCGCAGAGCGTTAAATTCCCGAATGAGTTTCTCCACGGTTTCTCTGTCGCCGGACGCTTCCGCCTGGCGCATGTCCGCCTCGATCGCCTTGCGGCGGCGATCACGGTCGGACGACTGAAGTGAATCAAGGAGTTCCTTGACCTGGCCCGCGCCTAGTTCTTCTCCGAGCAAAGCGACTTCGTTGAGCAGTGAGAGCTCCGAGTCTTGGCCCGTAAAACGGGCTTGAAGGAGGGAAAAAAGGGTCGCGGACGGCAGGTCGGACTGCGTGGAATCATACGCTTCCCGCGCGCTTCTGTAAAGCGAACGCAGGAATTCATCGGGCAGATAACGCTCCTCAAGCGCCGCGACGATCACGGGGCGCGAGGCCGGATCTTGAAGGAAAATGCCAAGAATCGACCGCGCGGCCTGGTGTTCGCGCGAACGGCGAGGCAAAGCCCCGGCTGCGGCCGCGGGCATCCCCCCGATGGGGCCCCGTGCTGCGGGCCCCCCCGCCGTACTCACTCGGTCCGGACTGGCGCCGGCCTCTCGCTCCGTGCGTCGGGGACCCTGGCCCTCCGCCCCCATCGGGACCGCTCGACGGAGGACGTCGATGTCGGTTCGAAGCAAATCCGACACCGTCTGCAGCCAATGCTCCCGTTCGATCACGTCCTTGATCTGCCCGAGCTCCGGCATCACCAGCGCGGCGACGGCGCGTTTGTCGTCGACGTTGCTCAGGTCCTTTCCGGCAACGGCGCGGTCGATGACGTACTGCATGATCGGAGAAGTCTTCGCGGCGGCCGCGCGCCAGAGGTCGGGGTTTTTTTGGACCGCGTCGTCCGGATCCTTGCCCGCGTCGGCCGGAAGGACGGCGACGCGCACGTCGAACCCGTTTTGCCGCGCGAGCGCGATGCCGCGCTGAGCCGCCTTGAACCCGGCCGCGTCCGCGTCGAACGAAAAGACGATCGTGCTCGTAAAGCGCTTGAGAAGCGCGAGCTGGTCCTCGGTAAGCGCGGTGCCGGAAGAGCCAACCACGTGTTCGACGCCGGCCTTGTGCGACGCGACCACGTCGAGGTTTCCCTCGACGATGATCACCTTCCCCTCACGCTTGATCGCCTGCTTCGCCAAATGCAGCCCGTACAACATGCGACCCTTATGATAAATGGCGGTTTCCGGCGAGTTCATGTACTTCGCGCTGTCGTCCGGCGCACCCGGCATGACGCGGCCCGTAAACCCGACCGCGTTGCCGTGCTGGTCGCAAAGCGGAATCATGATCCGCGCGCGGAAACGGTCATACACGCCCGAGCCGTCGCGACGGCGAAGCGCGAGACCGGCCTTCTCGAGCTCGAGCGGCTGGAATCCTCGCGATCCCAAAAACAACGTGAGCGTGTCCCACGCGTCCGGAGCGTAGCCGAGGCCAAACGTCTCCGCGAGCGCGTCCGAGATGCCGCGCTTCGCGAGATAATCGCGCGCGGCCTGCGCCACCGGCGATTCCCGCAACACCTTGCGATAATACTTCGCGGCGAGCTCGTTGATTTCCGTCAGTCGGCGCTTCTCGTTCGTCTCGGCCTTGTCGTAACGCGCCACTTCCACGCCCACTTTCTTTCCCAAGTGCATGAGCGCCTCCGGGAAGTCCATGCCTTCGATCTTCATGAGGAACGCGAAACAGTCGCCGCCTTCGTTGCAGCCGAAGCAATGCCAAATCTGCTTGTCGGCCGAGACATGGAACGACGGGGTCTTTTCCGTATGGAACGGACAAAGCCCGCGGAAACGCGAAGGTCCCGCCGGCTTGAGCGGGACGTACTCGCCGACAAGCTCGGCGATGTCCACGCGCTGTTTGATTTCATCCTTGGGGTCCATGGGCCGACTTTAGCGTCCCTTGACGGGTTTCGCAAGCGTACGGGAAAACCGCTCGTAGGCGAGCTTGACGATTTCCGTCAGGGTGAAATAAACGATGACGATTCCGAAGATTCCGGCCAGCGTTCCCGGAGCCGGCGTAACGAAGTGGAACACGTCGTGGCCGAAGCGGGAATGCGGGATGGCGACGGCGGCGAGCACCGCGGCCACCGACAGCCAGAGCAGGATGCCGGCCGGGCGCGCGGCCTTCCAAAACGGCAGGCGCGTGCGCACCGAGAAGATGAGCGCGAGCTCGGTCAGCACGGAGCCGACGAACCAATTGGTCTGGAGAACCGACGCGCCGGAGTTGTGGTACAGGCCAAAGAAGATGAAGTCGAACACGGTGGAAACCACGCCGAGCACCGTGGCGGCATAGGCGATATCGCGCAAGTCGTAGGTGCGCGGGCTCTTGAGCTCGGTTCCGTCGACGCGGTCGGTGGCGATGGCGATCATCGGAAAGTCGGAAAGCAGGTTCAGGAGCAGAATTTGAATGGAAAGCATCGGGAGATAGTCGACGAGGAACGTGG
>DAISXX010000031.1:0-2756 GCA_036825695.1 Patescibacteria group bacterium
GTCGGTGTTCGTGCGGTCCTGGGGAACAGCCTACGACCTCGCGGACCTGAACCACGACGGCGTCGTGGACGATTACGATTTCTCCATCTTCATCACGCGCTGGTCGAACCAGCTTCCGTAGTATGCGGCGCCTTGCCTTCGCGCTCCTCGCCCTTGTCACGTTCCCCTTGTCCGCGCTCGCGTCGGGAAGCGCTTCGTTTTCGATGCAGACGACGTCGGGCACGCGCGTCGGCGACGAGTTTGCCGTCGTTCTGACCGTGCGGGGCAACGGCGAGTCGCTCGACACGGCACGCGCCTATCTCACGTTTCCGTCGGAACTCATGTCCGTTGAGCGCGTCACGCAAGGCGGTTCGTTCCCGCGCGTCTCGCCGGAAAGTTCCTATGATAACGGGGCCGGCACGCTTTCTCAGGGCGGGTTCGTCGTCGGCTCGACCGTGGACGGAACCGGCACGTTCGCGACCGTCGTGTTCGTTGCGAAGAAGGAAGGAACGGGCACGATCGAGCTGCTCGGTTCGTCGCGGCTCATTTCGAACGGGGAGGAGCGGGGAAGCGGCATCGGTTCGAGCGTCACGGTCGCCATCGGCGCCGCGACGGGCGCCCCGGCCGTCGTCGTCGGCGCGGAATCGTCCGCCGACACCACGCCGCCGAACCCGATCCAGCCGGAAACCCCGCGCGAACGCTACCTCGAGGGCGACGATGCGCTCCTTTCATTCGCGACCACCGACGACCAGTCCGGCATCGACCACTACGAGCTGTCGATCGGCAACGGGCCGTACTTCGTCGCGACGAGCCCGTACGTGGTTTCCGGTCTGAAGGCCGGCGACCTGTTCATTCAGACGAAGGCCGTTGATCGGGCGGGGAACGAACGGTTCGGACAAACGACCGTTCGCGTCTATTCGGCCGGAACGGAGCTGACGGAACAGGATCAGACGCTCGCGGAGAAAGAAAAGGAACAGATTCGCGCGTTGTCGTCTACCGCGCCGATCGTCGGCCGCGCGTTTTTCGTGGGCGCGATCTTCGCGGCGCTCGCGCTTGGTGCTATACTTGGGGCAATGAGGATTCGCGCGAAACGCTCTTCGTAATTTTTCGTACATTGCACGGACCGTATGTTCAAACGATGCATTCATATCGCGCTCGCCATTCTCGCCGCGCTCGGGACCACGCTTCCCGGCGCGCTTCTGCCGTTCGCGGCGCGCGCGAGCGCACCGAACACGCTTTCCTACCAAGGACGCCTGCGTGACGAGGGCGGGATCGTCGTTGCCGACGGCGACTATTCCTTTTCCTTCACCCTTTGGGATGATTTGAACGCCGGAACGGCGGATTGGACGGAGAACCAGACCGTCGCCGTGACCGACGGGTATTTTTCCGTCCAGCTCGGGACCATAGATCCGTTTCAAGACGGGGCGGGACAGGAGACGGATTTTTCCCAGCCGTTGTTTTTGGAGGTGGTGGTGGAGGCCGAAACGCTCACCCCGCGCGTTACCATCAATTCGGTCGCCTACGCTCTGTCGAGCCGCGCCGCGGAATCGTACGCGTCCGAGGCCGCGGCCGAGGCCGCTTCGGAGCCCTACGGCGGCCGCATGTATTACAACACCACCAGCGGGCACTTGTACGTGTACGACGCCATCGGCCTCTCTTGGGAGGACACGACGGCGGCTGGAACCATCGATAGCGCCTATGGCGCCTTCGGTTCCGACCCGGCGGTCGTCACGGTCGACAACCTCGAGGGACAGGGCGACTTGGCATTCCTGCTCGACGGTGCCGACCTTCTCGTGCAGGACGGCGGCGGGACGTTCGTCACGTTCGCCGACGACGGCACCACCACGTTCGCCTCTACGGTTGGGTTCAACGGTCAGCTCGCGCTCGGCGACAACGGCGACACCGTCGCGATCAATTCTTCCGATTGGGATGTTTCCGCGACGGGAGACATGACCGGGATCGGCTCGTTGGCCATGAACGGCAACCTGACGCAAACGGGCGTCACGGATTTTTCGACGGGAACGGGTACGGTTTCTCTGAACGGCGCCACCACGGTCGCGAACGGAAATGCGTTCACCGCCAACGGTCAGCTCGCGCTTGGCGACAACGGCGACACGGTCGCGATCGATTCTTCCGACTGGGACATCGATGTCACTGGCGCGATCACGGGCGTGAGCTTTGACGCGAACGGAACGGGGAATTCCATCTCGAACATCGAGTCCGTGGACATTTCGGACGCGACGATTACCGGCGACGACCTCGCGTCGTCCATCGCGGGCACGGGCCTCGCGCTCACGGCCGGATCTCCGGACGTGCTCGACGTCGGGGCGGGGAACGGCATCGCGGTCGCCGCGGACAGCGTTGCCGTCGCGTTGCTGGCCGTGGCGGACGGGACCGGAACCGTCTCCTCCGATTCGGGGTTGGAATTCCAAGGGGCAGGCAACGACAAGCTGACATTGCTCCAAGGGTGCACCGCCGATCAGATTTTGAAATGGAACGACGGCGCGAGCACGTGGGGGTGCGCCGATGACGACTCGACCCCGGGTGGAATCCCGACGCTCGACGACGTGTACCAGCAGGGTGGGACGGTGAACGTGAGTGCCTACGACGTTCTGTTTGACCTGTCGGACGACACAAACGACTACAAGTTCGTCATCGATAATAATTCCACGGGCGCCATTGCCACGGCTTTTTCGATCACGTCGAACGGACTCGGATCGAGCGTCGGCACCGCCGTCGACCTCTCCGACGCGGACATCGCCACGGCCCTCGCGCTC
>DAISXX010000031.1:2856-9743 GCA_036825695.1 Patescibacteria group bacterium
GGAACATCGACGGCACGGCCGTCGGCGCGACCGCGGCGTCGTCCGGCGCCTTCACGACGCTTGACGCGACCGGAGCGCTGTCTCTTGGCGACGGAAGCAGCACGGCGGACATCAATTCCGCCGGATGGCACATCAATACGGCGGGAGACATGTTCGGGATCGGCCAGATCAACGCAAACGGTCTCGTCTCCCTGTCCGCCGGCCTCACGGTTTCCGCGGGAAACATCTCGCTCACCGACGATACCGGCACCGCGTGGTCCATCAATAATAACGGCGCGGCCATCCTCGAGTCGGTCACGGTCGGCGGCGACGCCGTCAACGACTTCACCGGGACCGGCCTCGCCATGTCCGGGAATTCGCTTACCGCGTCGCTCGGCACGGCCGTCGACGCGTCCGAGATCACGGACAACACCATCACGCTCGCCGACGTCGCCGCGTCGCTTACGTTCGACAGCGACCTCACGTTCGTTTCGGACAGCGCGACGAATGACTACCATCTCATTTTGGACAACTCCTCCGCGGGCGACGTTGCGTCGTTCCTGGTCGTCACGACGAGCGGGGAAGGCGGCACCGTCGGCACCGCCGTCGACCTCTCCGACGCGGACATCGCCACGGCCCTCGCGCTCGGCTCGAACGACGTCACGGTCGGCGGCGCGACGATCTCGTCCTCCGAGCTCGCGCTCCTCGACTCCGGCGTCGCGCTCTCCGAGCTCGCGGACTCCGGCACGCTCACGGCGGGCACGGTCGACATCAACGGCGGGAACATCGACGGCACGGCCGTCGGCGCGACCGCGGCGTCGTCCGGCGCCTTCACCACCCTGTCTTCGACCGGCGTCACGACGCTCGGCAACGGCTCCGCCACGGTCGCGATCGACTCCTCCGACTGGGACATCGACGCCACGGGCGCCATGACCGGCATCGCGAACATTACGTCGGATGACAATGAACCGGCGTTCCCAATCAACCTGACCGTCTCGGGGACGGGTTCGAGCACGCACACGCTGGCGCTCCAAGTCGACGGCAACGCGGGCATCACCATCGCGGCCACGGAGACCGGCGGCGCCGGCGCGGTCGGCGCGCGCACGGTCCAGGTCGGCGTCTCGGCCGACGCGGACATCGTCACGCTTGGCGACGCAAACGCGGATGTCTCGCTCACCGACGCGCAGTGGTCCATCGCTTCCAACGGGGGAGGCGCCCTTGTCTCCATGACTCTCTCGGGTGCCGCCGGGCTCGACAGTTCTGGCGCGACCACCCTCGCGATCGGTAACACCAACGCGTCCGCGATTTCGCTCTGCAACAGCGCCACGTGCGACTCGATCATGATCGGCGACAACGCGGACGCGGACACGATCACGATCGGTGACGCATCCAATGACACCACGACGCTGAACGGTTCCACGGTCGCCATCGACTCGGGCGATTGGGACATCACGACGACGGGCGCCATGACCGGCATCGGCGCGATCACCATGGACGGAAATTTCTCGCAGACCGGCGCCACCACGTTCTCGACCGGCACGGGAACGGTCTCGCTCAACGGCGCCACCACGGTCGCGAACGGCAATACGTTTACCGCGAACGGCCAGGTCGCGCTCGGCGACAACGGCGATACCGTCGCGGTCAATTCCTCCGACTGGGACATCGATGCCACGGGAGCCATGACGGGCATCGCGTCCATTGTGGGAAATGACAACCAGACGGATCTCTTTCTGAACCAGAACGTGACCGGAACTGATTCCGGCGTCCATAACGTTGCCTTCCAGATCGACGGCACGCCGGCGCTCGTCCTGAGCGCGACCGGCGATGGCGCGGGCGGCGTCGGCGCCAAGACCGTGAACGTCGCGGTGACTCCGGGCGCGGATACCGTCAATATCGGCGATTCCGATACGAACGTCGCCATTACGGACGCGAATTGGACCATCTCTGGCGCCGGCGCGGCTGGCTTTGACGGGGACATTACGTTGTCTTCCGGGGGCGGATCCCTCATCACCACGGGCGGAGGCCTCACGCTTGGCGACAACTCGCAGACGGTTTTCGTGAACTCGTCCGATTGGGACATTTCGACGACCGGCGCCATGACCGGCATCGCGTCCTTCGCTGGGGATGACAACCAAAACAACCTGTTCACCAACTTGAACGTGACCGGGGCGGATGCCCTTGTGCATACCATCGCGCTCCAGATCGACGGCAATACCGGCATTTCGGTCGCCGCCACCGGCGACGCCGCGGGCGGCGTCGGCGCGCGCACGGTGCAGGTCGGCGTCTCGGCCGGGGCGGACGTGATTACGGTCGGTGATTCCGATGCGGACGTTTCGATTATTGACGCGAACTGGAATATCCAGAGCGTGGGCAACGCGCAATTTCAACGTGTTCGCGTCGCGGACGCGACGGCGGCCGGCGGAATCGACATGGGCGGAGCCGCGACGCTCAACATCGCCAACACCAATGCGTCGGCCGTCTCCCTCTGCAATAGCGCCGCTTGTGACACCATTCAGATCGGCACGAACGCGGACGCGGACACGATCCAGATCGGCGACAACAGCGACACGTTCTCCATGGATACGTCCAACTTTGACGTGTCGAGCGGCGATCTGACGCTCGGCGGCGGCGACCTGATCGGTCTCACGAGCACGTCGATCGACCTTGGCGAGCAAATCTCCGGCGCCATCTCGTTCTTCAGTGGATCCTCGAATATCATTTTCAACGGAGATGCCGACACGTCCGTGTTGTTCAATTCCACCACGGACGCTACGGAAAGCGACATTACGACCACCGTCGGACAGGATCTGCGCGTTTCTCCGGGCGGCGTCGGCGACATCGTTCTCGTGACGGACGCGGACACGCAGGTTACGCTGCCGGGAAGCGCGGACGGTGTGAACAACCTCGTGCTGACGACCGGCAACCTGCTCGTGTCCGACGGCGACCTCACGCTCTCGGGCGGCGACTTCGATGTCACCATGGATGCCGGCGATAGCGTTTCCGTGACGAACACGGGGGCAACCACCTCTTCCGGAGCCTTCGTCATCAACCAGACGACCGCGGCGGCAAACCTCGGAAACAGCGCTGGCCTTGGCGTGAACGCGACGTTCGTGGATTACGCGGACGACGGTGGCTCTGACAACCGGCAGGGCATCGTGGTATCCGTAACCAACAACGCGTCCGACTTGGGAATCGATGACAACATTTTCGGCGTACGCGTCCAAAATCTCGGCGGAGTAAACCAGGCCGACGGAGGGGAATATGCGATCGCGACGGGAAGTGGCTGGGATGTGGATTGGTTGCTTGGAAACGGGGAAACCATCTCCAATCAGACCGACAACACGATCGCGTTTTCCGGAAACGCCGGAAACAAGGCGACGCTCACGTTCGACTTGAACGGAGCGAGCGCCACCAACGTCCCGGCCATGTCCGGAGGCGCAAGCGACCTCGTGACCGTAAATGACAGCTTGTCTGTCGGTATCGACGGCGATACGACGGAGAACATCGGCGTGTCCGGGTTCGCCATTACGGGCGGCGACGACCTGTATGTGAACGACGACGTTGGCATCAACGGCGACGTGTACATCGACGGCCTGTTCTCCGTCGGCAACGAGGTGTCCCTGACCGCCAACAGCACCACGCCGAGTGTCGCGGGAGGAACGCAGTTCCTCATCAACAACAGCGCCGGGACGGTTATCACCAACTTCACGAACGGCCAGCAGGGACAGATGGTCTTCATTCGCGTCGTCGACAACAACACGTCGCTCGACTGCACGGCGTCATCCATCCAGTGCGGCTCGACGGACATCACGCTCGGGACGGGCGATGGCCTTCTGCTCTACAAGCAGGATCCGGGCACCTGGCAGCTCGTCTCATTGATGGACAACTCCGACAACCACAACGCCGGAAACGGCTTCGACTATGCGGAGTGGTTCCCGTCCCGCGAGGCGTTGGTTCCGGGCGAGGTGGTCTCGGTGGATTCGACCGGCATCGAGTACGTGAAGGCCTCGACGGGCGCGTACGACCGCACGGTGGTCGGCGTGGTCTCGACGCAGCCGGGCATGACCATCGGTGAGCCGACAAGCGCCCACGCGGCGCAGATCGCGCTTGCCGGTCGCGTGCCGGTCAACGTCACGGACGAGAACGGCCCGATCGTTCCGGGCGACTATCTCACCGCCTCCTCGACCCCGGGCTACGCCATGAAGGCCACCGAGGCCGGACCGGTCATCGCGATCGCGATGGACGCGTTCGACGGTGACTCGGGCCAGGTCGGTTCAAAAATCGCCAACTTCTGGTACACGCCGCCAACCTCGGTCGCGAGCGGACTCCAGGGTTCCGACGGCTCGGCGCTCGCCGCGGGAGCGCTCGGCGCCGACACGCTCGTGGTGTCCGGCGACGCAGTATTCCAAGGATCGGTCACGGTGGAGGATCACGTGAACGTCGGCCAAGACGTCGCGGGCCGCGCGCGGATCATCTCCGGCGACACGCGCGTCCACGTCGCGTTTGAGAACCCGTACGTTTCGGAACCGATCGTCACGGCCACGCTGCGCACCGCCACCGACATTCCGGGATACTGGTGGGTGGAGGAAGAGAGCACCACGGGCTTCGACCTCGTGCTTGACGGGACGCTCGCCTACGACGTCGAGTTCAACTGGATCGCGCTCGGCGTGAACGACGGCGTCGTCAGCGTGTCGGACGGATCGACGCGGGAGATCAACGTGTACGTGGTGGACGGAAGCGTTCCTCCTCCGGCCGCGAACGTCGGGTCTTCCGACGCGGTCGGCGGATCGGATGACGCCGGGATTGCGCCCGAATCTCCGACGGAGGACGTTCCGGCGGACGAGCCGTCCGACACTTTGTCGGAACCGGACGTGACGGAGGAACCGACTCCGGTCGACGCGCCGGTGGAAGCGCCGGTCGACGAACCGGTCGTCGACGCGCCGGTTGCGGACGAACCCGCGCCGACCGTCGAAGAGCCGGTCGTGACGGAACCGGTCGCCGATCCGTCTGTCTAGCCAAAACCCAAAACGAGTTTCGCTGTTCGCGGAACTCGTTTTTTGGTATCCTTTGTGATGTATGGCGATTGAATCCAAGATGCGTCGCCCGATGTCGTTCGGGCAGGGGGAGGGAACTGGCGGCGGCCGAACGGCATGGCCGTGGGTCGTGGCCTTGGTCGCGGTCCTCGTCGTGGGCGCCGCGTGCTGGCACTGGTGGCAGTCACAACGAATCGCTTCGAATCCCGACGCGTACCAGGCGGTATTCCTCGATAACGGCCAAACGTACTTCGGAAAGCTTTCCCCGCGTTTCGGACGCACGGTCCGGCTTTCCGACGTCTATTATTTCGATTTTCATACGAACGCGCAGAATGCGGCCGCTGACGCGACGCCGGACATGAAGCTCCTGAAGCTTGGAAGCGAGGTACACGGCCCCGAATCGTTCATGGATATTAACGCGGAACATATTCTTTATACGGAGGATTTGCGCGCGGATTCAAAGGTCGCGCAGGCGATCGACGCGGACGCCACCAAACAAACTCCGTGATCCTTATGCATACCACCCGATTCTTTTCGTCGCTGACGCGCTGGTCCGTCTACCTGCTGTTCTTCCTCACCCCGACGTTTTTTCTCCCGTGGACGTCGAACGTCCTTGAGGTGAACAAGCAGATGCTGCTCGTGCTGCTGACCGCCGTCGGTCTGATGGCGTGGCTCGGTTCCATGGTGGTGCAGAAGCGCCTGACGTTCAAGGCCGGCTGGCTCAATCTGCCGCCTGCGCTGTTCCTCGTCTCGGCGCTCGTGTCGTCGATCGGGTCGCTTGCCGGCTACCAGACCTGGGTCGGACAGGCGAGTCAGGAGTACACCAGTTTTTTGACCACGGCGGTTCTCGTGTTTCTGTTCTACGTGCTCATGAACGTCCGCGACGAGGTGCCGGTCGCGCGCGGGGCGGTAATGGCGCTGTTCGCCTCGGCCGCGACGTCCGGAATTCTCGGGCTTCTCTCGCTGTGCGGATGGTTCCGTCTCCCGTTTGACTTCGCGAACGTCGCGGGGTTCAACCTGGTCGGGACGATCAACGGGTTCGCGGCGTTCCTGTGCGCGGTCATGTTCATGGGCGTCGCGGCCTGGATGGTTTCCGACAAAAAGCCGGGCCTGCTGCCGGACGGCGCAGCGGGCGTCGCGGCGCGCGCGCTCATCGCGGCCAACGTGGTCGTCGCGCTGCTTGTGATGGTGGCGGCCGACGTGTCGTCGCTTTGGATCGTCAGCGCGCTGTGTGTCCTCGTGATCGCGGCGTTCGGGTTTTTCCGCGCCGCGTCCTTTCCGGACCCGCGCCGCTTCGCGCTTCCGCTGTTCGTCTTGCTCGTATCCGTCCTCCTGTTCTTCTTCCGCACGCCGCTCTCCCTGAACGCGCCCGTGGTCGTTTCGCCGTCGTACGGCGCGAGCTGGGACATCGCAAAGGGCGTTTTGTCCGAGGGTTGGCCGCGGCTCATCGCCGGTTCCGGGCCGGGGACGTACGCGTTCGACTATTCGCTCCTGCGCCCGAACGCGGTCAACGCCACCATCTTTTGGAACACGCACTTTGACCGCGCGAAGTCGCACGTCCTGACGTTGCTCACCACATTCGGTTCCGCGGGTGCGCTGCTCTGGCTTGTCTCCATGCTTGCGGTCGGCGCCGCGGGGCTTGCCCGTCTGCTTCGGCAGAAGGATGCGGCCGCGTGGCAGACCGCGTTCGTCCTGTTTTCCGGATGGTTCGCCCTGTTCGTCACGCATCTCTTCTCCTCCTCGAACGTCACGCTCTCGTTCCTGCTGTGGGGACTGAGCGGACTGCTCGCGGCCGAGTGCGCCCGGACGGTGGTTGAGACCGACTTTGGCCGTTCGCCGCGCCTCGGGCTCGCCGCGAGCTTCGCGTTCGTGCTC
>DAISXX010000032.1:0-9583 GCA_036825695.1 Patescibacteria group bacterium
TTCTCATGGGCGGCTTGGGCGGAGGCGATGACCGAGCGTTGGCCGGGCTTCGCGGAGGAAGCGACCATCACGAGCGCGATCGCCGCCACGCCGGCCGCGGCAAAGACCGTGGAGACGCGCCACGCGGTTCGTCGGGCGGCATGACGACGTTCGGCACGAAGCCGGAGGGTTGCCGCCAGCGTGTCGCTCGGGTCGATGCGTTCCGCGTCTTCGGAAAGGAGCGCGGAAAGACGTTCGTGCAGGTTCATAGGATTAGTCGACAAGATTGGTGAACAGTCCCCGTAGTTCGGGAAGGAGCCGGGAGAGACGCTTGCGCATGGTGGGCGCGGTTGATTCCGCCTTGGAGGCGATCTCGTCGAACGACAGGCCGTCGACGTAGCGCAGCGTGAGCAGCGCCTTTTGTTCCGCGTTCAGCGTCGCGAAGATTTTTTCAAGGAGGAGCGTTCGATCCACGTCCGCGGTGGCGTCGGAGGACGTCGCGAGCAGGTGCTCGACGTCGTCGACGCTCACCGTCACGCGACGTGCGCGCCAGTGCATCTTGATTCGGTTCTTGGCGATCCCGAACACCCACTGCTCAACCGTCCCGCGCGCCGCGTCAAACAGGCGCGCCCGCTCAAGCGCCTGCATCCACGTCTGCGAAACGATGTCCTCCGCGTCCGGCCTGTGTGGCACGCGTGACGCCACGTAGCGGTAAAGCGGGGGATAGAGTTCCGAAAATCGCCGTTCCAATTGTTCGCGGGCGTCATGCATAGTCGTTAAGTCAGTAGGCCTACGCTACGGATATGCGGCAAGGCGGTCAAACGTGACATCGTTCGGGCGGCATCCATGTTTCACCGCGTGGAAAGCGTTTGAGGAGGAACGAAGAGCAGGAAGGTGGTTTGTGCGTTTAATGCTTGGGTTCGCGCGGTCGCGGACGGGCGCGACGAAGAAAAAACACCCACGAGGGTGTCAGCGGCCGATTGGGGAGGCCGATAGGAAGAAGGAGACGTAGATGGCGCACGAGACGATCGCCGCGGAACCCACGCGAATCCAGAACGGGATCGATTCCCCGTATTCCGCCCCGTCCCACGCGTGGACCGCCCGCCATTCGAGGACGGACATTCCGACGAGCGCGAGGATGGTCATCGGGAAATCCAGCCGGTACAGGCCGAATCCCGCGGCGAGGTAGCCGTACATTCGGACGAGGCTGGTCCAAAAGCAACCGACCTTCCATCCGCCGACGACGTCCCGTACGCAGAACGCGGCCCATGCCGCCCACACCAAGTAATGCACGTATAGCATGGTGACTCCGGGCGGCAGCATGGTTGAAAATTCTCCCGTCGTCAAGCTATACTCCGTTCATGCCTCCTCTTGCCTCCAACAAAAAAGCGCTCCACGACTACGAGTTCCTCGAGAAATTCGAGGGCGGGTTGAAATTGACCGGGCCGGAGGTGCGCAGCGTGAAGGATGGGCACATCCAGCTGCAGGGGTCCTTCCTGCACATTCGCAATCGCGAGCTCTGGCTGAAGAACGCGACCGTGTCCAAATACGCGCCGGCCGGACCGCAGCTCGGGTACGATCCGATCCGCGACAAGAAGGTGCTGCTGCATCGTCGCGAGATCAACCGAATCATGGGAAAAATCCAAGAGAAAGGATTGACGCTCGTGCCAATTTCGGTGTACACTCACGCCGCTCTCATCAAGATCGAATTCGCGCTCGCGCGCGGAAAAAAGCAGTACGAAAAGCGCGAGACGATCAAGAAGAGGGACGTGCAGCGCGAAATGCGCGCGCGGATGAAGGGCTGATCGTCCAGTTTGGAAATTGGACGTTGAGCCTTGGATGTTTCCGCATATGGGGTTGTCCCGGGTTCGCTAGGGACATGAGGCGGCTCGGTCACGTCGAGGTCGCGGTGTTCTCGTAAAACATGCCGCATGAAGACAATTGCCAATCTCTTCGCGAAGGCCTCGAACATGATCGCTTCGGCGTTCCGTGTTCCGACCTTCTCCTCGGTTGTCGCCTAATAGCCACAACCCATCCGTCCCCTGATGCTCGATAGCGGGATTAGGGTGTCATCGTATCGAGCTCGGTCGCGCGGTTGCTGGTCCCGCGCGACTTAAGAGGCAGGCCGACACGTCCGTGCAGGTTTCGTTCCGCCTCCACTGCATGGCCGTACCCAGGCGGAACTAAACGTGTAGCAACGTGCCGTTGATCGTCCTTACACAGGGGTTCAATTCCCCTCAACTCCACCACGTAAAAACACCAGTACTTCTGGTGTTTTTACGTTGCGTCGGTTGACAAAACTTCAAAAAACCGCTAGCATGTCACCTGTCGAATGACACAGGAGGAAAATTGGTAAGATCTACGTCTTCAAGCACGCGGACGGAGGAGCGGCGGGGAACTTTTCGGACAGCCACCAGGACGGTGCATACGGTGACGGTTGAAAACGTCGACGGGAGCACCGTGACCACGATCACGACGAGTGCGTGGTCGGAGCCGCCCTGTTCGGAATGCAAGAGCCATGAATGCGGCGGCGACCACTACAGTTGATCCCTTCCCGCGCGATCGCGGGTTTTTTCTTGTTGTTTTTACGGACGTTCGTTCGTGATATACTTTCCGTACTATGCCCACCCGCGATCCCTCGGCTCCGCACGTGATCAGCGTGTCCACCATGACGTTCGTCAAGGTGGTGCTCATCGCGCTCGGGCTTTGGTTTTTGTGGTACGTGCGCGACATCGTCGCCATGCTGCTCGCGGCCGGGCTGCTTTCCGCGCTCATCGATCCGTTCGCGGACTGGTTCGCGAAGCGGCGCATTCCGCGCGCGCTCGCCGTGATCCTCGTGTACATCGTCCTCGGCGTCGTCGCCTCGGCCGTGATCGTGCTCCTCGTGCCGGTCATCATCGAGCAGGTGACGCAGCTGTTCGGGTCCGGACCGCTCGCGAGCGCGCTGTCGGAGGCGGTGGCCCGCATGCGTTCGCTATTCGACGTGCAGAAGCTCGTCGAGTCGGTGCTCTCGGGCCAGGTGACGTCGGTCACGTCCGTGTTCTCGCAGATCGGCGGGTTCCTCAACGGGTTCGTCGCGCTGTTCATCGTGCTCGTGCTCGCGTTTTACATGGTCGTGGAGGAAGACGCGGGGAAGAAGGTGTTCCGTCACCTCGCGCCGGTCGAATATCAGCCGTACATCGCGCAGATGATGTCGAAGATGCAGTCGAAGATCGGTGCCTGGATGCGGGGCCAGCTGCTGCTCGGGCTGGTGATCGGCGTGGCGTCGTTCGTCGGGCTGTCGCTCATCGGCGTGAAGTACGCGCTGTTGCTCGCGGTTATCGCCGGCCTGTTCGAGATCGTCCCGTACGTCGGGCCGACGCTCTCCGTGATCCCCGCGCTCGTCGTCGCGTTCGTGCAGTCGCCGGCCATCGGGCTCGCCGTGCTCATCCTCTACGTGGTCATCCAGCAGCTCGAGAACAACCTGCTCGTCCCGAAGATCATGCAGAAGGTGACCGGGCTGAACCCGGTGGTCACCATCGTCGCGCTCATGATCGGCATCAAGGTGGGCGGGCTGGTCGGCGCGATTCTGTCCATTCCGGTCGCCACCATGCTGGCCGTCGTCACCGAAGACCTGTTTCGAACCGCTGACTCATCCAACCTATGATGTTCCATCAACGCCGCTCGTTCTACCCGCTCGCCATTGCCGTCCTGACCCTTGCGCTCGGCGGGCTCATGTTCTTCACGCTCGCTCGCGTCGCTCCGCCGGCCCCGGCCCCGGCGCAGCCTTCCGTGACCGACGACCAATATCGGACGCAGGCGCACGCGGTCATCGCGCCGTTTCTTTCGGCATACGCCGCCGCGGACACGGACGTGAAGAAGCTCGTCGCCGTGGAGGACGCCCTCAATGCCGTCATGTCGCTCGTGGTTCCTACCGCGTACAAGGAAGTGCACCTTGGGCTCGCGGTCTCGCTCACGCGGATGCGCGACGGGTTGCGCGGCGAGGCAGGCGCGGCGGAAGACGGATACGCCAAGCTGACGAAGCTGGTCGCGGACGATCCTTGGCTTTCGAACTAGTGTGTCGCGCATCGACAAGGGGCAGTCGGCCGCCGAGGAACTTGAGAAGGTGAAGGGCGAAATCGTGAGCGAGGTGCGGCGCGGGACGCGCAGGCGCGGGAAGGGAACGTGCGCGCTCGTGCTGCTTGCCTTGGTTCTCGCGGCCGTGTCTTGGGCCGCGTGGACGGTCGCGTCGACCGGGCTCGTGCGCGTGCCGGTCCTTTCGGGGGTCGCCTACGACGCGCCCGAGCCGTCTTCCGTGGTGGAAGCCGGAGTTCCGCTCGAATCGTTCGTGGCCTCGCGGCTCGCGGCCGCGGGTGGGACGTTTTCCGTCCCGGAGTCCACGCTGACCGCGTTCGTGCGGGACACGCTTTCGACGAGCGGCCAGACGGTGTTCGACGAGACGAAGGCGCAGGCCGCGGTTTCCGTCGCGCATGGCGTCGAACTCTTCCTTCCGTTGCGCGATAACGCGCTTCAGACGGCCGTCGTCGTCCACCTGCGCTTCGGCGCGAAGGACGGCGGGCTCGTGGCGACGGTCGACGACGCGTCGGTCGGCTCGTGGGCCGCGTGGAACGTGGCACGCGAGGGAATCGTCGTTCCCGCCCTCGCCTCCGCCCTCGCCTCCATCAACCAGACGCTTGCCGACGCGCGCGTCACCGTCATCGGCGCGTCCGAACAAAACGGCTTGCTTGTCGTCCAAGCCACCCTTTCCCCGTAATCGCATCGTCACGATCGAACTCGCATGATTCTCCTTCACCGCATCACCCCGTTTCTGATCGGCGCCGTGACGGCCCTCGGGTTCGTCTCGGCATTGTGGTTTCCGGTGAACCCCGTGATTTCGATGCTTTCCGCGCTTGTCCTCGTCGCGGCCCTGTTCGTTCGGCTCGTCGGGTTCGCGCCGCGCCAGTTCCAGTTTTGGATGCTGGCCGGCACGCCGGCGCTGTTCGTCGCGACGAGCTTCGGGCTCCTGCTGTTTTTGGAAAGTCTGCCGGCGCAGCTCCTGCTGTGCGCCGTCGTTTCGCTGCTCGTCTTCTTTTTCGGCGAGCACGTCTTCGCCTACGTCCATGTCCCGGTGAATTACCAGGCGTACGGCATCGAGCACCTGTCGCTCGTGCTCAACGTGGCGAGCGTGTTCTTCGTGAGCGTCGCCGCGTTCGGCACGCGCGTGTTCCTCACCAACTACGCGCCGCTCTGGCTGCTCTCCGCGCTGTTCTTCGCCGTCTCGCTCTTCGCCGTGTTCGGCACCTTGTGGGCGAGCAAGGTGGACGTGCGCCGCGCGCGGCTCTACGGGCTGTGCGGCGCCGCGCTCGTGACCGAGATCTTCATGACCGTCACCTATCTGCCGACCGGCTATTATACCAATGCCGCGCTCATCGCGCTGACCGCGTACCTCTTTCTCGGTTTGACGCGGGCGCATTTCGTTGAGAACCTGTCGCGGTCGGCCATCCGGCGTTACGCGGTGACGGGCATCGTCATCCTCGTCGCGATCTTAGGGACGGCCCATTGGACATAACCGAAACGGATATGAAGGAATCCTGGAAACACGTTTCGCGCGCCGCGGTCGTCGCGATCGCGCTCGGGCTCGGTTCGGGCGTGATCGGAACCGCGCTTACCGCCAACTATCTCTCCACGTACGCCATTTCGCTCGGCGACCTCTCTTCGCCGCCGCGTCTCTCGCAGGAACGCCCGCGCTCCGCGCCGCAGACCTATGCCGAGGCGTTGTCGCAGGTGACGGATTCCGTGCTGCCGGGCGTGGCGCGCGTGTATCGGGCCGGGTCGTACGCGACCCCCCTCGCGTCCGGCGCGGTCCTGACGTCCGACGGTTGGATCGCGACGACGCTCGAATACCGTACCGCCGTCGAGAGCGACGTGGTCGTCGTCGGGGGGAAGGGCTATGTCGTGACGCGGGTGGCCCTCGAGCCCGGGACCAATCTCCAGTTCTTGAAGGTGGATGCCTCCAACCTCCCGGTGTTCGCGTTCGGCTCCGGATTCGACGTGCGACCGGGCGACCAGCTGTTCGCCGTGCCGTCGCCGACCGCCGTGTTCAGCGAGACCGCGGTCGAATCGCTGTGGCCCGCGGGCGCAATTTCGTCCGACGTTCCGTCACGCCGTATTTCCGTCGAAGACCCGCTCCTCGGAAACTACCCGGGCGCGCCGGTCGTAAACGTGCGCGGCGAGCTCATCGGGTTCGTCGAGGGAAGCGCCATGGGATTCACGTCCGTCCTTCCGGTCGACGGCGTGCTGCCTCCGTTCAACGCGCTGTTGCGGACCGGCATGGTCGCGCGCGCGTCGCTTGGCGTTTCGTCCACGGATTTGACGCGCACGCTCGGGTTGCCGGAGACCGAGACGTCCGGCCGCGCGCAGGGCGCGTTGTTGCGCGGGACGTCATCGGTTAAGAAGGGGAGCGCGGGCGCGGTCGCCGGGCTTCTGGCGGGAGACGTCATCCTTTCCGTCAACGGCACGCCGATCGATGAGACGCGCGCGCTCGACGATCTGATCGTGACGCACGTCCCGGGCGACGAGATCGTTCTTCGCGTCGCGCGCGGATCCGAGGAAATCGAGCTGAGGGCCATATTGGGAGCGCTGTAACAAACGCGGTATACTATCCCTACTATGTCCTCCCCAAACTACACGTCCGTCCTTTTCGCGCGGAACCGAACCGTCGGCGCGTTCGCCTTGCTCGGGCTCGTGGTGGCGCTGCTCGTCTCGTTCGTCCAGCCGCTCAAGTACTCGTCCACGGTACGGTTGCTCGTGCGCCAGGACATCGGCACGGCGGTCGACGCCTACACGGCGAGCCGCTCCGAGGAGCGCATCGCCGAGGATCTGGCCACGGTCGTGTACACCACCACGTTCTTCGACGACGTGATGAACGCCGGATTTTCCATCGACGGCGCGTATTTCCCGGAGGCCGACTACAAGCGACGCAATGAGTGGTCGAAAACCGTGGACGCCACGGTGGCGCGCGGCTCCGGCTTCATGACCGTCACGGCCTACCATCCCGACGTGCAGCAGGCCGAGCAGATTGTCCGTGCCCTGGCGTTCGTGCTGACCCAGAAGGCAAGCGACTATACCTCGGGAAGCAACATTACGGTGAAACTCATCGACGCCCCGCTCGACTCCCGCTGGCCCGTCCGTCCGAACTTGTTGGCCAACGGCCTGTCCGGACTGGTTTTGGGAGGATTGTTCGGGATTGGGTTCGTCCTCGTCCAATACGAGAAGCTTCGCCGTCGTCACCAGCTGATTCACGAGGATTGACGAAAAAACCTAGATTTGTTAATCTAGAGCAACAAAAAAGCCCGTTGAGAGGGCCAGGACCAGCGTTCGTGATGACTCCTCCTTGTCGCGATTGCAAGGCCTGGCCTTCCCAGCGGGTTTTTTGTTTGTGAGGGCGGCCACTCTTGACAATTCGGTCGGAATATGGTATTCTCCCACCTTCCCAATTGAGCCGATTCCGCGGTCTTGCGCGGTCCGATGTCTGCCAGGCACACCTCCTCCTTGTGCCGGGACGTGATATCGGACCACGTAAGCCCGCGGGCAGGGACTGTTGGAACGCGGGCCTTGGCCCACAGAAATTCCACCGGTCCCTGTCCGTGAGCTAAGAAGTCCTTTCAAAGCACACGGTCTACAACTCGCTCCGGAAACGGGGCGTTCGGCGGCGGGGATTGTCTCCGTTGCCAACACGTCCCGGTACAGGCCGGACGATCGATCATCCCACGGAGTCAGCATGACCCTCATCGCGCTTCTTCTCGCTTCCAGCCTCATCAACACCGCTTCGGCGGCCGAACCCACCGGGTGTGGGCCGAGCGGCACCGATGAGTGCCAGGACGACGACGCCGACGGCTTCAACGCCAACGCCAAGGACACGGCGCAGACCGACTGCGCCGACGACAACGACCGGGTGTACCCCGGCGCGCCGGCGGCCATCGGCGACAACGTCAAGAACGACTGCAGCGTCAGCGGCCCCGCCGACTCGGACGACGCCGAGTGGGAGGCCGCGAAGGCCGCGGCGTGCGGCAAGGACTCCGCCGGCGAGAGCGCTTGCGAGTCGGACGATCCGAAGATCTCGGGTCCGGCGAAGGCCGGCCGGGACGCGCTGATCGTCAAGATCGAGAGCTGCACCAGCGACCCCGCCTCGGGTGTCTGGGCCGTGGATCACGGCCACTACACCTGTGTCGGTCTCCTCCCCGGCTGGAGCTGGTCCAAGTCGACCGGGGTCGCCAGCAAGGCCGACAACGCCGAGCGCAGCGCGCGGCGCGCTGGTGACGCCGCTCTGGCGGGCCAGATCGGCCACCCGAGCGTCCCGGAAGTGAAGGCGGCCCCGGCGAGCGGCAAGACCCCCGCGGTCAAGGCCGTCCCCGCGGTCCCCGCCACCGGGCTCTACGCCCAGCTCGAAGCCCTCAACGCTCGGATCGCGGGCGCTGATGAGCGGACGGCGGCCGCGCTGAAGAAGCAGGCCGAGGCGGTCGAGGCGACCATCAAGAGCTACGAGGCCCGCCTCGGCACCGTCGAGGGCGACGTCCTCGGGCTGAAGAACGAGGTGTACGGCATCCCCGGCGTCACGGAGGGCCTCTCGGCCCGAATTGACAACGCGGAGCAGGACGGCTTCTTCTTTCAGGTGGGTGCGGCCGGAGCGATGATCGGACAGCCCGGCATCGTGAGCGGCGACACGACGGTCACCGGTCCCATCACGGGCGGCGGCGCGCTCGTGGCGTCCTTCGGCCCGCAGTGGTACGGCCCGAAGGCGGGACACATCGTGGTCCTCGACCTGATGGTCGGTGGTGGTGGTGTGGGTTCGGAGAACGACACCCTCCCGGCGAGCTTCGGCACGCTCGGCGTGGCCGCCCTCTGGCAGCCGCGCAACACCGACATCGCCATCGGTCCCAAGCTGGTCGGCGTCATCGACGCCGCGGGCAACCCCTTCACCGCGCAGGCGAGCGGGGGCGGGCTCGGCGGCGGCATGAAGGCGATCTACATGCTCCCCCTCAGCCAGGATGACAGCCGGAGCCGCATCGGGATCAACCTCGACTTGGCCGAGACGTTGGGGACGCAGGGGACCAACGACAACCAGTGGGCCAACCCCGCGTTCGTCGGTTCCTTCGGGGTCACCTACATCCACGGCGTCGGCACCCCCGGCAACTGGTTCGGCAAGTAGTCCCAGGCTCTAGCGAGCATCTTCGCTGGAGCCCTCTTTTTTTTTGCCAAAATTGCGTTTCACGTTACCCCTATTGACAATTCGGTGTATTTCTGGTATCATTCAACCTTCCTCAAAACCTGCATGCATCCTGGGAATGACGGACTTGGCGGCGAGATTCGCCTGCAGATCCGTCCTTCCCGAAGCATCCTGCTTTCGGGGGAGAGGACACCGTCCGGCAACCCGCAAGGGCCGGCAACCGCCCTGCGGGGCAAACCTCACTCGGAGTACTCCATGCGCGTTCTCGCGTTCCTCGCCCTCTGCCTCTCGGCCTGTGACCCCCACACCGTCCTCCTCGACGAGGAGGACACCGGTGTCACGGACTCGGACACCGACGCCGACACCGACGCCGACACCGATTCCGACACGGACTCGGAC
>DAISXX010000033.1:0-9519 GCA_036825695.1 Patescibacteria group bacterium
CCTCCAGACGACGGCCTTGATCGTGGTGTCCTCGCGGCACGAGAATCTTTCCGACAAATCCGGCCGCGAATACCGCAACGCCGCGTTCCTCTGCTCCGGCCTTTCCCTCATTGCCGTCATCGTGATCGCGATCGAATCGGTCGCCTAGCCCTATGTTCCATGTTTTTCGCCGCCACGCCGACGAGTCGGTCGCCGTTTCGGCGCTGATTGCCGCCTCCGCGTCGCTCCATGCCGCGTGGATCGCCAACCTCGCGTGGTTCCGATTTCAAAATTCCGGAACGTCGTTTCCGCTGTACCTGTTCGTCGCGTCCGTATACGCGGTAACCTTCGCGCTCGCGTACGTCTTTTGCCGCCGACGCGACGCGTCGGCGCTGCGCGACCAGGCGTTCCACTCGTTCGTCGTCGCGGCCATTATCTTCGTTGCCATGACGTTGCCGATCGTGTACGGTTTCGCGGTATGATCATTACCGTAAAGAAGGGCGTCATTTTGGATGAGAAGGCGGACGCGATTATTCTCGGGCAGTTCGTCGACGCGAAGTACGCGCACGAGCTCGTCGAGACGGTCGCCAAGGAAGACGGCTTCAAGCCGGCGCTTGGTGCCACGCTTTCGGTTCGCACGGTCGGCACGCTACCGGCAAAGCGCGTGATCGTGGTCGGGCTTGGGGATAAAAAGAAGTTCACGGACGATTCCGCGCGCCTCGCCGCGGCCGCCGCGCTCAACGCGGCGAAGTCCGTCGGCGCGAAGAAGATCGCGTGCGAGCTGTTCGGTTCCGCGAAGGCGATGGCCGAAGGAGCCACGCTCGCGAATTATGAGTACGGACGCTACAAGAGCGAGACGAAAAAGAAATCCCCGGTCTCGTTCGATTTCGTCACGGACGACGGCCGCGTGCTGCGCGTCGCGAAGGACGACGTCGCGCTCGGCACGCTGTACGCGAACGCGACGGTCTTCGCCCGCGACCTCGTGAACACCCCGGCGCTCCACATGCACCCGGCCAGCTTGGTCGAGTGCGCGAAGGAACTCGCCAAGGGAAAGGGAAGCATCCGCGTGAAGGTGTACGACCAGGCCGCGCTCGAAAAGATGGGCGCGGGCGGACTGCTGTCGATCGCGCAGGGATCGGAGTTCCCGCCGTACCTCGTGCACATGACGTACAAGCCGAAGGCGCAGAAGAAGAACGCGAAGCGCGTCGCGCTTGTCGGCAAGGCCGTGACGTTCGATTCGGGCGGCCTTTCGCTCAAGCCGGCCAACTCGATGGAAACGATGAAATGCGACATGGCCGGCGCGGCCGCGGTGCTTGGCGCGTTCAGTGTCATTGCGGAGCTCGCCCCGAGCGCGGAAGTGCACGGCATCTTCGGCGCCGTTGAGAACATGCCGAGCGGCAAGGCCATCCGTCCGGGCGACGTGGTGACCGTGTTGAACGGCAAGACGATCGAAATCAAGAATACCGACGCCGAGGGCCGCGTGACGCTCGCCGACACGCTCACCTACGCCACGCGCCAGAAGCCGGACGCCATCATCGACCTCGCGACCCTCACCGGCGCGTGCGTCGTGGCGCTCGGCGAGGAAATCACCGGGCTCATGTCGAACAACGACGCGCTCGCGAACAAGGTTTCGTCGGCCGCCAAGGACGCGGGCGAGAAGATGTGGCGCATGCCCCTGCCGGAGGAATATCGCGAGCTCATCAAGACCGACATCGCCGACTACAAGAACGACGCCCCGCGCTGGGGCGGCTCGCTCACGGCCGGCCTGCTCCTCGAGGAATTCGTCGCGGGCCTCCCGTGGGTCCACCTCGACATCGCGGGCCCGGCCTTCAACGAGCGTCCGGTCAACGCGTTCGAGAAAAAGGGCGCGACGGGACATGGAACGCGCACGCTGCTCGAGTATCTCCGCAATCTCTAATGAGTTTCCCCTCCTTTTCAAGGAGGGGTTAGGGGTGGTTATCGCGTTATGATTGACGTTGGAATAAAGGTAAGAAAACTCGTCCTCGTCTGCACCAACGAGCGCACCGACGGCACCGAGTGCTGCGCGATGAAGGGTTCCGTCGAGCTGCACAAGAAATTGAAAGAGGCGGTGAAGGCCGTCACGCACGACGTCCGCGTCTCAAAGACCGGCTGCCTCGACCGGTGCTCGGCCGGCGCGACGGTGGTGATCATGCCGGACAACGTTTGGCTTGGGCAGGTGACCGAGGAGGACATTCCTGAAATTGTGAAATTGATCGTATGACCGTAACTGTCTACTCGACCCCGACGTGCCCGTATTGCAAACTCGCGAAGACGTTTCTCAAGGAACATAAGATCGCGTTCACGGATATCGACGTGTCCGCGGATTCGGAGAAGTCGGAAGAGATGATCAAGAAGACGGGCCAGATGGGCGTGCCGGTCATCGAGATCGGCGACGAGACGATCATCGGGTATGACGAGAAGAAAATGCGCAAGGCGCTTGGGATTAAATAAAAAAGAGGACCATCCGCTGGTTCCGTAGCCAGGGTGATCCGAGGGTCGTTGGGGGTCGAGCGCGATCTCCGTCGCGGATTCAGAAGGTGCTTCTTTCGGAAGAATCCACGAAAGCCTGCCAATTTCCTAAAGAGAGTTTCGAAGAAGGAACGCTCTCACGACGTACTTCCTCCGCGCGATTTCAGATCCGTTCGCGCGGTCGTCGGGTATAACTGCCACAGTGTGTCCTTTCACCCGCAGGGGATCGATTCCCCTAAACGTGGCAGTTGTTTCCCGAGCGGCGCGTGGGCGCCGTTCGGGGGATCGATGTTCTGGTTGGGTGGTTGTGGTCGCGGCGGGTGGAAGAGCCCGCCAGACCGTACTCAGACGAACCCGCTCGGGAATCGAGTTCTCATCCCGTCTCCTGTTGATTGGGTGACGCGCAGGCTATCAAAAAAGGACGCGTTTGTCAAGCGTCCTTTTTGGTATTCCCCGCGTTGTGGTTACGGGGAAACGTTCACGGTTCCATCCTGGTTGAATCCCTCAACGGTCATCAATCCAGTGGGATTTTCCTCGATCTTCGTAAATTTTCCAGAGGCGAGGTCGATCGTATATACCGCGCCGTGCTCGTCGTCCGGGCCGATGCCGGCGGCGAAGGCGAGCTTCGTGTTGTCGGCATCGAAGGCGAAATCCCCGACGAACGCCCAGTCGCCCGGGATGGTCCAATCGGCGATCGGGTCGACCGTGTCGTGCGCGTTCAGCGCTTCGTTCGTATTCCAGACGAAGACGTGCGTCGAGGACGTCTTGCCCTCGAACAGCGCGGACGAGATCAGCTTCGATCCGTCATTCGACAACGCCATCAGGCTCATGCCGCCGGTCGGGGCGGTGAATTTCGAGATCGCGCCGGTGCAGTGGTCGACCGCGACCAGCGTCTCGTGGCCGGCATACGGGATGTATCCGCCGAGGCCTGACGGATCGAGCGCGAGGTAGGTGGTTCCGGTCGTTTCGAGCCACGGGTAGACCGCGGCTTCGCCGTCATGCGAGAGCGTCGCGATCTTCTTGCCGTTGAGGGACACGTCCCAGTCCGTCAGCCCGTCGTTCGCGCTCGCGAACGTGACGGTTCCGGCCGTTTCGCAGGAAGGCGTGATGGCCGCCGTTGGGTTGAGCGTTTCGCGTGGCGCCGACGTCGTCGGGGCGGAAACGGCCGGCTGCGATGGGACATCCGTACGCGGGGAAACGCTGACGCAGCCGGCGCCGACGAGGGCGAGGGCCGTTCCGAGGACGAACGCGGGGGCGAGGATTTTCGGGTTCATAATGAATCTTGTTAATTCGTTGCAAGATACAACGCAAGCCACCGGGTCCCATTACGGGTATTTCAAAACGGCCTTTTGGGCCGTTAGCGGAGTTTCGATTCCAGGATCGCATTCAAGTGGGAATTGTCCTTGTTCTATAGCGGTCACGTCGTATCTCAGAATCTGGTCAGAGCCGGAGGTTGAACCCGTAGGTCCAGAGGATGCTCCGGATCACTCTTCGGACGACCACGTGGTTCTGATGGAACCAGACGACGACCGGATCGCCGCAAAACAGGATTCCGGATTCTTCGCATTCGCACGGAAGCGTCGGGTGGAAGAACCCCCCAAGCTCTCGCGCGGTCGCTTCGTCCATCACGCCCGATTCGCAACTCTCACGAAGCGATTCGAGCCAATCGATGGCGATTGACACGACTTCGAATTGCCGCACATCCGTCTCGAGCCGTTTCCTCTGTCTTTCGCGCAGGCTCACCCCGTACGGCCCAAACGCCGGAGGAGGTGGTTTCTGGGATTTTTCGGATTCTTCGGCTAACTGGGCCGCGTTTCTGGCCCGTTCGCTTTTTAGTTGTTCGAGGTTCCGGACATTTTCGTAGTCCCAGTACATGCAACCTCCTGTCTGGGAGAACGACTATATCAAAAAAAGACGCTTTTGTCAAGCGTCTTTTCTCACTTATTAAGCCTTTCCGAGAGTCTTTTCACCCGTATTCCACTCCATCGGGCAGAGTTCGCCGCTTTGGAGCGCCTTCAGCACGCGAAGGGTTTCGGCGACCGATCGTCCGACCGAACCGGAGCTCACGAGCGCATAACGGACGATGCCGTCCGGGTCGATGATGAACGAACCGCGTTCCGCTAGGCCGTCGTCGGCGTTATAGACGTCGTAGGCCATGGAGATGGCGTGCGTGTTGTCCGCGAGGATCGGGTAGTCGACGTCCGCGAGGTCGCGCTCGAACCAGTTCTTGTGGCTCCACTCGGAGTCCGTCGAGCAGGCGAGTACCTCCGCGTTCAGCGCGGCGAATTCCGCGCGGTGGGTGGAGAAACCCTTGAGTTCCGTCGGGCAGATGAAGGTAAAGTCGCGGGGGTAGAAGAAGAATACGAGCCACTTGCCACGGTAATCGGAAAGGCTGATCTTCGCGAATTCGGCGAGACCCTTTTTGTACGCCGGGACGTTCTCGAAGCTCGGAGCCGGTTGGGAAATGCGGATCATAGATTAAGAAAGGGAAATGGATTTAACTTTGGTGAACACGTCCGTCGCGGCCGACCAGTTGAGGTTCTTCCAGAAGTCCGCGATGTACGCCTTGCGGTCGGAACCGTAGTCGATGAAGTACGCGTGTTCGAAGACGTCGAGCACCACGAGCGGCACGCAGCTCCACACGGCGCCCTGGTTGTGCGTGTCGCATCCGAACACCTTGAGCGAGCCCATGTGGATGTCCCACGCGAGCACCACCCATCCGCGAACGGCCATCCCGACGGCGGACGTATACGCGACGAACGTCTCGAGCGAGCCCCACTTCGCGACGATCGCGTCGAGCAGCGGGCCGTTTGCCTCGCCGTTGCCGCCGAGCACGTTGAAGTAATACTCGTGCAGATAGACGCCGTTGCGGGCGAACGTTTCGTCGACCTTCAGCGCGCGGAGTTCCGAGTACGATTGGTTCGCGGCGGCGAGCTTCTCCGGATCGTTCGTGATCGCGGCGAGCTTCTCGCTGATCTCCTTCATCTTGTTCACGTATCCCACGTACAGCTTGTCGTGATGGATCGCCATGGTCCTTTCCGAAATGCCCGTCAGCGCGGCGGCAAACGGAAGCGGTTTTGGTTCGTATTGCATATTCGTGTGATTAGAAGCAGAATGCGCTATCATAGTACCCGACCCCTATGCGGCGATCAACCATCGGCATCGGACTGTTGTTTCTCCTTGGCGCCGCGCTGGTGCTGTGGGGCATGTATTGGTTTTATCGGATGCCGCCGCAGCCGAAGGGCGTCGCGTCCGGGACGATCGCGGAATCCGACCTGGTCTCGTCCGGCACGCTCGAGAACGGCATTCCCTCAATTGATACCCCCGCGTTCGAAACCGTTGCGGCCGCTGACCAGTATTTGAAGAATGACGGGGAGGGGGTGAGCGTGACGGTCGGCCGTACGCACCGCTTTTATCCGTACCAGATTCTCGTCTGGCACGAGATCGTGAACGATACGTTCGGCGACGAGGCCGTGGCGGTAACGTACGATCCGCTCACCGGGACGGCGATCGCATTTCGCCGGACGGTCGACGGACACGCGCATTCGTTCGAGACCTCCGGGCTGCTTTGGAACGATAACCTCGTGATGAAGGATCGCGAAACCGGCTCGCTCTGGAGCCAGCTGCTTGGTACGACGCTCGACGGGGCGAAGACGCTCGATCGCATTCCAGCCACCGTGATGACGTGGGCGACGTGGCGCCAAACGTATCCGAGCGGCGAGGTGCTGTCGCGCGAAACAGGATCGACGCGCGACTACACGCGTGACCCGTATGGCAACTACGCGACGTCGCCGGCCGTCCTGTTCCCACTGACGCACGTCGACGCGCGGCTCACGGCGAAAACCCGCGTATTCGGGCTCATCGTCGGTTCCACCGTCGCGACGTATCCGTTCGACGTGATCGCGCAAATGAAGGAGATCCGCGAAACGGTTGGCGGAGTGCCGCTCGAGGTCGCGTACGACGAGGATACGGAATCCGTGAGCGCGTATCGCTTGAACATCGCCGGCGAGCGCGACGAGGAGATCGCGGTCTTCCCGTCGTACTGGTTCGCGATCTCCGCCGCGTTCCCGAATCTCCAACTCTACCAACTTCCGTAACTATGAAACCGACGCTGTACGTCGTCGCAACCCCGATCGGCAACCTGTCCGACGCTTCCGAGCGTTCGCGGCTGGTGTTGTCGTCGGTCGACGCGATTCTCTGCGAGGATACGCGCGTCACGTCGAAGCTGCTCGCCGCGTTCGGCATCCAACGCACGCTTGTCGCCTACCACCAGCACTCCGACGACCGCCGCACGAACGAGATCGTCGCCATGCTCCGCGAAGGGAAGTCGCTCGCGCTCGTGACGGACGCCGGGACGCCGGGCATTTCCGACCCGGGAGGCATGCTCGTCGAGCGCGTGGTCCACGAGCTTGGCGACGCGGTCACGATCTCGCCGATCCCGGGCCCGAGCGCGGTCATCGCCGCGCTGTCGATTTCCGGGTTCCCGTGCGACGAGTTCGTCTTCCTTGGGTTCCCGCCGCATAAGAAGGGACGCCAAACCTACTTCAAACGTCTCGCGACCATCGGGTCGACCGCGGTGTTCTACGAAAGTACGCACCGCATCGACAAGACGCTTGCCGAAATCAGCGCGTCGGTAGGCGAGCGCAAGTTGGTCGTCGGACGCGAGATCACTAAACTCCACGAGACCATTTACCGCGGCACGGCCGCGGAAGTGACAGAACAACTCAAATCCACTAGCATCAAGGGCGAATTCGTCGTGGTAATCGCGCCGGAGTCGAAATGTCGGAGAGTGGTAGAGTCGAAAAGTGACGAGTGACTCTACGACTTTCCGACTCTATCACTTTCCCACTATGCCAAAATACTACCTCACCACCACCCTCCCGTACGTGAACGCCGACCCGCATATCGGGTTCGCGCTTGAAATCGTCCAGGCCGACGCCGTCGCGCGCTATCGCCGGCTGCTTGGCGACGAGGTGGTGTTCAACACGGGAACCGACGAGCACGGGATGAAAATTTGGAACAACGCGAAGGAGGCCGGTCTTGAGCCGAAGGCGTACTGCGACCAGTACGCGGCGAAGTTCGACGGCCTCAAACAGTCGCTCAACCTGACGTACGGCCACTTCATTCGCACGACCGACGAGAAGCACATCGTGGCCGCGCAGGAATTCTGGAAGCGCTGCGACGCGGCCGGAGACATCTACAAGAAGACGTACTCGGTGAAATACTGCGTCGGTTGCGAACTGGAAAAGACCGACTCCGAACTCGTGAACGGCCGCTGCCCGATCCATCCGAACCGCGACCTCGAGCTGATCGAGGAGGAAAACTACTTCTTTCGCTGGTCGCGCTATCAACAGCCGCTGCTCGACCTCTATGCCGCGCGGCCGGATTTCGTCGTCCCGGAGAACCGTCTCACCGAGATTCGCAACTTCGTCGCGGGCAGCCTGCAGGACTTCAGCATCTCGCGCCTCGCGTCGAAGATGCCGTGGGGCATTCCGGTACCGGGCGACGAATCGCAGGTCATGTACGTGTGGTTCGACGCGCTCGTGAACTATATCTCCACCCTCGGCTGGCCCGGCGAGAGCAAGGAGTTTTCGTTCTGGCCCGGCGTGCAGGTGGCGGGCAAGGACAACTTGCGCCAGCAATCCGCCATGTGGCAGGGCATGCTCATGTCGGCCGGCATTGCGCCGTCGAAGCAGATTTTTATCCACGGCTTCATCACGGCCGAAGGGCAGAAGATGTCGAAGTCCGTCGGGAACGTCGTGAATCCGTACGACGTCGTTGCCGCGTCGAGCACCGACGCGTTGCGCTACTACTTGCTCGGCGCGCTTCCGGCGTATGACGACGGCGACTTCTCGCAGGCCACGTTCGACGCGGTGTATGCCTCCAAGCTCGCGAACGGCGTCGGCAACCTCGTCGCGCGCGCCACCACGATGGTTGGCAAGTTCTGCGAGGGCCGCGTGCCGCTCATCGCCGAAGACCGTTACGACACGGCCGCGTTTTGGAACGCCTACCAGTCCGCGTTCGAACGGTACCGTTTCGACGACATGGTGCGCGCCATCGAGGACCTCGTGGCCGCGTGCAACAAGTCGGTCGACGACGAGGCGCCGTGGAAGGCCATGAAGGAAGGGAAGGACGTGGCGCCGTTCATGTACCAGCTCATCGAGGGGGTTCGCCACATTGCGGTCGCGTTGCTTCCCGTGATTCCGGCCGCCGCGGAGAAAATGCTCGCCGATCTTTCGATCGACGCGAAGACGGTTGCGCTTCCGGCCGCGTCGGCTTGGGGCGGACTCGCGCCGGGTGGTATAATTACGAAAGGGGAAATCTTATTCCCGCGTAAGGAATAGTATGCCGCTTGTCGATATCATTCTCATCTCCATCGTCGGGCTGTTCGTCCTGTTCGGATTCCTCTTCGGACTCGTGCACACGCTCGGCAGCATGATCGGAACGATTCTCGGCATCGTGGTTTCCACGCGCCTCATCGAGCCGGCGTTCGCCAAGTTCGGTTTCATCTTCGGAAACGGCGGCGCGGCCAAGGTCATCCTGTTCATCATTATCTTCCTTCTCGTCTCGCGCCTGGTCGGCATTTTGTTCTGGCTCGCGGAACGCGTGCTCGGCGTGTTCGCGATGGTGCCGTTCGCGAAATCCATCAACCGTCTCCTCGGTGCCGTGTTCGGCTTCGTCGAGGGCATCATCGTGGTCGGCGTCGTCCTGTTCTTCGCCCTCCAATACCTTCCGAACGACGCGGTGCGCGCTGCGCTCGAACAGTCGTCGGTGGCGACCTTCTTGATCGCGACCATGACGGCATTGCAGGTGCTGTTCCCGGAGTCCGTGCGGATCACGAAGTAACTATGCTCGTCGACACGCATTGTCACGTCCACTTCAACGCGTACAAGGACGACATGGATGACGTCATCAAACGCACCCTCGCAAAGGGTGTTTTGATGGTGACGGTGGGAACGCAGTCGACGACGAGCGCGAACGGCATTGCGCTCGCCGAGAAATACGATGGCATCTACGCGGCGGTCGGCCTGCATCCGAACCACTTGTGCG
>DAISXX010000034.1:0-9197 GCA_036825695.1 Patescibacteria group bacterium
GCGGCGGTGCCCCCGGTCCCCGCCGCCCGTGATGGGAGCGCGGAGCGCGCCGCGTCCGTCGCGCTCCGCCGTTCCGGGTTCGATGTGTCGACCGATCCGGGAACGTACGTCATGCGGGCCGAGAACGCGTTCGCGTTTTTGCGCGACCGGCTGCCGACGTTGCGCGACGCGTATGAAGTCGAAACCACCGAGGCGTTCGACGATCTCGCGCATCCGCAGAAAGTGTCGCTCGAGTCGGACTGGTCGTTCGGCGACGGGACAAAGGAGAATTGGTTTTCGTTTTCCGTCGAGTGGAAGGCCGGCGGGCGCGAGCTGACTGCGGATGAGATTTGGCGCCTGGCGCACGGCCTCGACACGCACGTCCGCACGAAGGACGGCGCGTTTTTGGAGATTGAGAGCACGGACGCGATGCGCCGCTATTTGCGTGCGGTCGACGACGTGGGGATTCCTGGCCAGAAGCGACAGTCGGTTCCGCTCGCCCGCGCGCTCGAGCTGCAGATGCTCGCCGAGGAAACGGCCGGCGCGCGCGTGGCCGAAACGGAGAATGCCGTCGGCGCGTTTTTGCGCGACGCGAAGGAAGGGAAGCTGCTTGTGGCTCCGAAGATCCCGTCATCGCTCGCGAATATCCTCCGTCCGTACCAGCACGACGCGGTCGCGTGGGCACTATTCTTGCGCCGTTACGGGTTTGCCGGCGTGCTCGCGGACGACATGGGTTTGGGAAAGACGCTCCAGGCGCTGACGATTTTGTCGACCGAGCGTCCGAAGAATGCCGGGCCCTCGCTCGTGATTTGCCCGAAGACCGTCGTCACGTCGTGGATCGACGAGGCCCGTCGGTTCGCTCCGGAGCTGCGCGTCGTTTCCGTAGAAGGAACGGTCGCCGAGCGCGAGCGGATTTTGGACGACACAAAGAACATCGACGTTCTTGTCACGTCCTACGCGCTGTTCCAGCGCGACGTGAAACGGTATCGCGACGTGGAACTCTATTACGCGATGCTCGACGAGGCGCAGTATGTGAAGAATCCGAAGAGCGCGACCGCGGCCGCGGTGAAAACGATCCGCGCGAAGCATCGCCTCGCGCTCACCGGCACGCCGCTTGAGAACGGCGTGCACGAGTTGTGGTCGCTGTTCGACTTTTTGATGCCGGGTTTGCTCGGCGACCAGGCCGCGTTCCGCGTGGAGTTCGAGCGTCCGATCCGCGACGCGGCCGACGCCGAGGCGCTCGCCCGGCTCAAGCGCCGCGTGAAGCCGTTCCTTCTTCGCCGCACCAAGGAAACCGTCGCGCCCGAACTGCCACCGCGCGTCGAGCAGACCGGCTGGTGCACGCTCGTCCCGGCGCAGGCCGCGCTCTACGCCGACGTCCTCGCCTCCGTGCGCAAGGACGTGTTCGAGGCCGTCGAGCGAAAGGGGTTTGCCCGCGCGCGCATCGAGATTCTCGCCGCGCTCACTCGGCTCCGACAGGTGTGCGACCATCCCGCGCTCATCAACAAGGGAATCGGTCGCACGGAAGAGCATAGCGGAAAGATGTCCCACGCGCTCGAGTTGGTTCGCGAGGCCGCTGAGGGCGGACATAAGGTTTTGCTGTTCAGCCAGTTCACCTCCATGCTCGACATCCTGCGCGAGGGACTCGATCGCGTCGGCATCGGGCATGAGACCATCGAGGGGAAGACCCTGAAGCGCGCGGAGGCCATTGAGCGGTTTCGTCGCGACCCGAACGTTTCGGTGTTCCTCTTGTCGCTTCGCGCGGCCGGAACGGGCCTCACGCTCACCGAGGCCGACACCGTGATTCTCTACGACCCGTGGTGGAACCCGATGGTGGAACGCCAGGCCATGGACCGGGCGCACCGCATTGGCCAGACGAAGAGCGTGAACGTCCATAAACTCGCCTGCCGCGGCACCATCGAGGAACGCGTGCTCGCGCTTCAGGAGCGGAAGAAGGCGGTTTTTGACGCGGTCGTGTCCGATTCGGCCGAAGGGCTGAAGGGCCTTACGTGGGAGGACGTTCAAGGTTTGTTCGAGTGATAAATTTGCGCTTAAATTAGCTAATATATTGGCATCCGGGGTTGACAAAACCCTCATTTTGTGATATTCTACGACCTCGGCAATGCTTCCGTTCAGTGGTCTGAAACGTGCTTGTTTCCAGACCATTGCACGGCCGCAATGCGTGGCCTTTCCCGAAAGGGAATCATTCCTGATAGATCTTCACCCTCGTTCTCGGAGAGAACATGTTCCTGCTTCTCAGTCTCCTTGCCTGCGATCCACACACCTTGCCGGCGGACACTGGCGCCCCCGGCGCGGGTGGCGCCGACACCTCGTCCTACGTGGACGACACCGGCATCCCCGGTGACACCCAGCCGGCGGACACCGGCACCGACGACTCCGCCACCGATGACTCGGCGACGGACGACTCGGCGGCCGATACCGCGACGGACGACTCCGCCACGGATACGGCTATCGGCGACGACACCGCGGTCGACACCGGCACCCCGCCGGACGACACCGCGGTCGAGGATACCGGCACCGACGACACCTACACCGACGTCGACGGCGACGGGTGGAGCGTGGAGGGCGGTGACTGCAATGACCTCGCTTCCGCGGTGAATCCCGCGGCCGTGGAGACCCCCGGCAACACGGTCGACGAGAACTGCGACGGCGTGGTCGAGCCGGTCGCGACCGACACCGGCACCGAGGACACCGGCACCGAGGACACCGGCACCGAGGACACCGGCACCGAGGACACCCGGCCCCACCTACACCGACGGCGATGCCGATGGCTGGAGCGTGGAGGGCGGCGACTGCGACGACGCGGACGCCACCGTCAACCCGGCGGCCATCGAGACGGCCAACGACGGGGTCGACAACGACTGCGACGGCGTCGCGCTCGTGACCGAGACCGACGCGGACAGCGACGGATACGGCGTGTCTGTCGACTGCGACGACACGGACGCGGCCATCAACCCCGGCGCGGCTGAGGTATGCGACGGCGTGGACCAGAACTGTGACGGCACGGCCGACGAGGGTGTCACCACCCACGTCTACCGCGACGCGGACGGCGACGGGTACGGCGATGAGCTGTCCGGCACCGACGCGTGTGGCGTGCCCTCCGGCTACGTCACCACCGTCTACGACTGCAACGAATCGGATGCCTCGATCCACACGGGCGCCACCGAGATTCCGAACGACGGGATCGACCAGGACTGCGACAGCGCGGATCTGGTGGTGGAAGCCGACGCGGACAGCGACGGCTACAGCGAGTCCGCGGACTGCGACGACAGCGACGCAACCGTGAACCCCGGCGCGACCGAGACCCTGGACGGCGTTGACCAGGACTGCGACGGTACGGTGGACAACGACACCGGCATCGAGGGCTACATCTTGGCGACCTACCCGTCGTCCAAGACGCTCCAGATGAACGCCCAGGTCTACTGGGACGCCAGCGAGCTCGGCTCCTGGTGGGACGAGTCGTCGGCCAGCACGGTCGGCGAGGACGTCGACGTGACGCTGACCACCGCCGAGTACGGGGACCTGACCGGTTCCTGCGGCGTGCGGTTCAACGTCAGCGAAGGCAGCCCCGCCCGCGACTGGCTGTGCGTGGGTGGCTCCGTGGATTCCAGCGTGGATCTGGACGTCTACTACGACGGCACGTGGTACGACGAGAGCGACATCGAGGTGTGGGACGCGGGCTACGGAGACGGCTCCTGCTCGGCCATCCTCATCGTCAGCACCGATGCCGACTGCCAGATCTGATGCTGGCAACCCGTGGGACCGACCAAAGCGCGTCTGCGCAAGGTCGGTCCCCGGGCCTCTTTTTTTGCCGATTTGTTCATGATTGCTTGACACATTCTCAAATGCGTGGTAACAATATGGCTCGTTTTAGGTGGCAAATAACGAGATTTCGCGCCCTGATAGGAGAGGAAATCAGGTCACGACCTTTTGACTTGACGACAGAAAACACCCCTGCCGCGAGACCTGAACGCGGCAACATCAACACTGTGGAGGCCCCATGCGGGTTCTGATTCTCCTCGCCGGGCTTCTGTCCGGTTGCCTTCTCACCGACCCTGACGGCGACGGGAAGGCCGGTTTGGCCGACTGCGACCCCAACCGGGCCGGGGCATGCGTGACGCCCGATCCTGAGCCGGAGCCCGACACGGGGGACCCCTGCGACCCGGTTTCCTGGTTCGCGGACGAGGACGGCGACGGGGTCGGCGACGGGGTAAGCACGGAGGCGTGCGATACGCCCGGCGACGGGTTCGTCACCGTGAGCGGCGACTGCGACGACGGCGACGCGACCGTCAGCCCGAACGCGGCCGAGATCTGCAACGGCGTCGACGACAACTGCGACGGCGTCACCGACGACGACGCCGTGAACAAGACCACCTGGGTCCTGGATGCGGACAACGACGAGTACGGCGACCCGGCCAACGTGGTCGTCGCGTGCGCGCAGCCCGGCGACGACTTTTCGCCGGATCTCGCCGCGACCGACTGCGACGACGGCGACGTGCTGATCCATCCCGGAGCCACGGAGTTCTGCGACGGCATCGACAACGATTGCAACGGGGTCGTCGACCCCGACACGGCTTACGACGCCTCCACCTGGATCGTCGACGCGGACGGCGACGGCTACGGCGACGCCGCGCTCTCCGCCTCGCAGAAGTCCTGCGCGCAGCCCGACGGTTTCGTCGGCAACGCCGGCGACTGCGACGATGCCAACGCGGCGGCCAGCCCGGCCGCGTCCGAGATCGACGGAAACAGCGTCGATGACGACTGCGACGGGGAAGTCGACGAGGGCGCGGACTGTTATCGCGACGCCGATGGCGACGGGTATGGCGACCCGACCAACGGACGATTCGCCGACAGTGGCGAATGCGCCGAGGGGTACGTCACCAACTCCTCCGACTGCGACGACGCCAACTACACGGTGAACCCCGGGATCGTCTATGACGATTCCTATGACGGCACCGACGCCGACTGCGACTCCTACGAGGACTGATCTGCCCGCGATTCTGATCGCGGGTTTTTTCTTTCAAAACCACTGCCCCTTGACAGGAAATTACGGGTAGTGTACAACTTCGGCTCCTCGCGGCGATTCTCCCAGTTCCTTGGGGTTTCTCGTGACGGAGTGTCCAAAGACCAACAGTAATCGTACCAAGTACAAGGAGATCCCATGCGGATCACGCTCCTTCTCGGAATTTCTCTCCTCGCCGCGCTGAGCGGCTGCGACTCCCACCAGATCGGCGGAGCCGACGCCAACGAACGCGCGGAGGGCGGCGAGCAGATGCCCGCCAGCCGCGGGGCGGGTCCCGACGCCGACGGCGACGGCTGGTACGCCAGCCTCGACTGCGACGACACCAACGTCAACATCAACCCCGGCGAGCAGGAGGTCGTCAACGCGGTTGACGACGACTGCGACGGCGCGGTGGACTGCGACGACAGCAGCGTGGTCCTGACCGACAGCTGCTACGACGCCGACCATGATGGCGCCTGCGACGACACCGACGGTGACGGATCGGTCGACATCGTGTTCCTGTGCAGCGTCGGCGACGACGCCAACGCCGCCACCATCGCGGAGCAGACCGGCGGCGATCCCGCCGCGGTCGCGAACTACATCGCGGTGGAGTACGGCGGTCCGCCGCTGTACGAGGTGACGACGCCGGTCGACTGCGACGATACCGACGCCACCAGCTACCCCGGCGCCGTCGAGATGTGTGACAGCGTCGACAATGACTGCAACGGCAGCGTGGACGACAGCGCCGTGGACCAGGGGACCTGGTACACGGACGCCGACGGCGACACCTACGGCGATCCCGCGTCCTCCACCGTCAGCTGCACCGCCCCGGACGGGAGTGTGGCCGACTGGACGGACTGCGACGACACCAACGGCGCGGTCAACCCCGGTGCCACCGAAGTGTGTGATGGCATCGACAACGACTGCAACGCGGTCGTCGATGACAGCGCCGAGTCCGGCACCTGGTACGCGGACGTCGACGGTGACACCTTCGGCGATCCCGGCGTCTCCGCCAGCGGCTGCACCGCCCCCGAGGGCGCGTGGGTCGCGGACAACACCGACTGCGACGACGCGGTCGCGGCCATCAACCCCGGCGCCACCGAGCTGTGCAACGGCTGGGATGACGACTGCGACGGGGACACGGACAACACCGCCGTCGACATGACGGCCTGGTACCGGGACACCGACGGCGATGCCTTCGGCGACCCGGACGTCGGTCACACGAGCTGCTCGCAGCCGTCCGGCTTCATCAACACGAGCGGCGACTGCGACGATGGCGACTTCGCCATCAACCCCGACGCCGTCGAGATCGTCGATGGCGCCGACAATGACTGCAACGGCAGCATCGATGACGTCGCCTCCGGTTCGTGCCGGATCACGGTGGACTTGTTCTCGGGCCGCAGCGGCCCGGCGCTCACGGTCAACGGGTCGGTCTCGGACGACTCGTCCTTCAACGGCTCGTGGATCGACGGCAGCCTCACCACGGTCGCCTACACCGACACCCCGCTCGGCGGCAGCGACCACCAGTACACCTTCGAGCTCAACCACTGCCTCTCGAGCGGGGAGTACATCCTCCTCGATGCCTCGTGGAGCGACGGCAAGACCCTCTGCAACGCCGACCCCTCCCTCGAGGCCGGCACCGTCTACGCCACGCTCGACTCCGTCGACCTCACCGTCGGCTACTACGACCTCGGCGGCGGGCTCTGCGAGCTCCAGATCCAGTAGACTCCTGCACCACGCTTCGGCTGGTGCTCTTTTTTTGTTATACTGTGTTCGATATGTGGCTCCTTGCGCTCGTGCTTTCCGTGTCGTTCGTTGCGCTCGCGTTTTCGCGACCGCTTTTTCTGTTGGCACTTCTGTCCGTTTACCTTCCGTTCGAACCGTTCGTTCTGAAGTTCGTTCCCGATGATCTCTACGCGGTCGCCCGGTACGGGTCGGAGGGGATCATCTACGCGCTCGTCGCGGTCGTCATCTGGCGCGTGCTTTCCGGAACCATCAAGCTGCGTTCCACGTCCGTCGACCTGCCGTTCCTCCTGTTCGTCATCATCCTCGTCACGTCCGCGCTCATCCACGCCGTCGCCCCGTCGGTCGCGATTCTCGGCCTGCGCCAGATCCTGCGGTTCATCCTCGTGTTCTTCGTCGTCGTCTACCTGAAGCCGGACCGCGACTACGTCCGAACGCTCACGCTCGTCATGCTCGGCATCGTCGGGCTCGAATCGCTCGTCGGGCTCGTGCAGTCGCTCGCGGGAGGGTCGATCGACGCGTTTCTGATTCCGTCCGACGCGCACACGCTCGGCGACATCACGTTCACGGGCGGGGTCAGTGAGTTTTGGGATCCGGGCTCGCGCGTCTTCGCCACGCTCGGCCGCTACGACCGCCTCGGCAATTTCTTGTATTTCTTCCTGTTGATCGGCGTCGGCTTGTTCTATGAGCTGCGCGCGGTGAAGGACCGCCGCGACCTGCTTCCGCTGTTCCTGCTCGCCATTCCCGCGCTCGTGCTGACGTACTCCCGGTCCTCGTGGTTCGCGTTCGTCATCGGGTTCATCTTCATCGGCGTGATCATCAAGCGCGATCGGCGCGTGGCGATCACGTTCGCGTCGTTTCTGATTCTCGTGCTCGCGTACGTCGGCGTTTCCGGGCTGAACGTGCGTTACATCACCGAGGCGCCGGGCCAGACACTCGTGGAACGGTTCTACGAGGCGTTCAGCTATGCCCGTTGGCGCGGGGAGTATTACGGCATCGGCCGGCTGTACTGGATGGTGCAAACGCCGCTGACGGTCATTCCGGCGTCGCCGCTCTTCGGCTTCGGGCCCGGGCAGTTCGGCGGCGGGGCGGTGGCCGCGCTCGACAACACCCGCGTCTACGAGCAGCTCGGGCTGCCGTTCGGCGTGTTCGGCACGGAAGGCATCATCGACAACAACTGGTTCTCGCTCTGGGGGGAAAGCGGCACGCTCGGGATGATCTTCTTCCTCTGGATGTACGTCGCGATTTTTTCCGAATGCGTCCGCGTCTACCGCCATGCCGACGATCCGTTCGCGAAATCCGTTTCCATCGGCGTCGCCGCCGCCATGCTCGGCATCGCGCTCAACGCGTTCCTCTCCACCGTGTTCGAGATCCGCACGCTCGCGTTCTATCTCTGGATGTACGCGGGGTTCGTCTACGTGCTCGGCGAGGACGCGCGCCAGCGGCCGCGCCGCGCCAGCCTTCTTCCCCCGAACGACCTATGAGAATCATCCAAGCCAACAAGTTTTACTTCATGAAGGGAGGCGCCGAGCGCTACATGCTCGACCTTTCGGATTGGCTGCGGGGGCAGGGAAACGACGTGATTCCGTTCGCGATGCAACATCCGCAGAATCTGGACACGCCGATGTCGACGTTCTTCCCGTCGTTCGTCGAAACCGAGCGCGTGCGGTTCGGATGGAAGGGGTTGAAAACGGTCGGACGGATGTTCTACTCGCTCGAGGCGCGCCAGAAGATGGCACAGCTCGTTGAAGCCGAGCGGCCGGACGTGGCGCACCTGCATAACGTCTACACGCAGCTCTCGCCGTCGATCCTCGGCGCGCTGCGCGAGCGGAACGTCCCGACGGTGATGACCGTGCACGACCACCACCTGATCAGTCCGCAGTACAACATCTGGGCCGCGGGATGCGGGCCGGACTATTCGAAGGTCGGAATCGTGTCGGGGACGCTCTCAAAGTTCCACAAGAATTCTTATGCGGCGTCGTTCGCGCAGGTGGCCGCGTTCAAATTCCATTATAACGCCGGCGCGTACCGAAACAACGTCGACCTGTTTCTCACGCCGAGCGACTACATGCGCCGCAAGCTCATCGCGGGCGGGTTTCCGGAGGAGAAGGTGCGCGTGAATTATTACGGGGCGGACCCGTCGCGCGTCACGCCGTCGTACGGGCACAAGGGCTACATGGTGTACGGCGGACGGCTGTCGGAAGAAAAGGGGGTCGAGACGGTCATCCGCGTGGCGAAGCAGCTGCCGGACATCCAATTCAAAATCGTCGGCACCGGGCCCGAGACGGACGCGCTCCACGCGCTCGCGCACGGGAGCGAGAACATCGAGTTCGTCGGGTTCCGCACGGGCGACGCGCTCATGGAGCTGTACCGCGACTCCATGGCGCTGCTCGCGCCGAGCCGCGTGCACGAGACGTTCCCGCTCGTGACGCTCGAGGCCATGGCGCTCGGC
>DAISXX010000035.1:0-9189 GCA_036825695.1 Patescibacteria group bacterium
CATCCAGACGCGCGAAGAACTCCTGCAGGAAATCTGCGCCCTGCTCGGCGGCGGTTCCGCCGAGCAGGGCGCAGATTTCCTGCAGGAGTTCTTCGCGCGTCTGGATGAGGTCGTCGCCTTCGTCGGGGATGATGAGGTTGTAGCCGAGCGTCCGGCCCTTGCCGATGATGGTGACCTTTCGCACCTTCCGCCCGTTCCCGGCCGCCGCCGCCGCGATGGCGTGCCCGGCCTCATGGACGGCCACCCGCTTGCGGTCCTCCTCGCTGATGCGGCGCGCGTTGCCGATGCCGACGCGCGCGCGGTCGAGCGCGGCGAGGAAATCGTCCATCGTGATTCCGTCCGCTTTGCGGCGGGTCGCGATGACCGCCGCCTCGCTCACCAGGTTCTCGAGGTGCGCGGCGGCGAGGCCGACGGTGAGTACCGAGAGCTGGTCGAGGTTGACGGTTCCTACAATCGTCGCCTTCGCGACGTACCGCGCCAGGATCTCGCGCCGGCCGGCCTGGTCGGGAATTCCCACCTGCACCTGCCGGTCGAACCGGCCCGGGCGCAGGATCGCGGGGTCGAGCACGTCGGCGCGGTTCGTCGCCGCGATCACCACCACGCCGTCCGTCGGACGGAACCCGTCCATCTCGGTGAGCAGCGTGTTGAGGACGTTGTCGAACTCACGTTCCGCGCTGCTTCCTCCACCGCCACCGCGCCGTTTGGCCGCGAGCGCGTCAATCTCGTCGATGAAGATGATGCACGGCGCTTGCTCGCGGGCCTTCCGGAACAGGTCGCGAATCTGCGAGCCGCTCACGCTGATGAACATCGATCCGAACGAGGTTCCGGTCGTGTCCATGAACCGTACGTCCGACTCGCCGGCGACGGCGCGCGCGAGGAACGTCTTGCCGGTTCCCGGCGGCCCTTCGAGCAGCACGCCCTTCGGGGCCTTCGCGCCCAGCCGGCCGTAGGCCTTCGGGTCGCGGAGGTAATCGATGACGTCCTGCAGCTCGGTCTTCACGTCGTCGTAGCTCGCGACGTCGGCGAACGTCACCTTCGCGGGCTTCTTCGCGATCGCGGAGTTCATCGCCGCCTGCAGCCCGGCACCTTTCCCGAGCAGCAGGTAGACGGCCCCGAACGTCAGCAGGATTGTCGGCAGGGAACTGACGAGTCCCGCGAAGAACGAGTCCTTGCCGATCTCGTACGGCACGCCCGCGGCATCGAGCGTCGCGATCAGCGCCGGGTCGTCCTTCGGCAGGCGCGACTCGTACGTGACGCCGTCCGTGCCTTCGGCGCGGATCTCGGTTTCCGTGAGCGTCACGGACGCGACCGCTCCGCCCGCGATCATCTCCTTGATCTTGGGGTACGACGCTCCCGTGGGGGACGCGTAGATCCAGTAGCCGATCACCGCGGCGAAGAGCAGGTAGGGAAAGAACGTTCGCATGGGCACTCCTCCGACCTCCCGGTCGGATGCGGATCCTTTCAGAAAATCACGTCCGTGTCAAGCGTGTTCGCATGTGCTATCATCTTGAAACTTGGATTTGAATTTTGAATCTTTTCGCCACCCTATGTCCCTTCTCCGTCTCCAGGAACTCCACAACGAACTCCGTGCCAAGAAAGATGAGCGCAAGAAGCTCAAGCAGGCGATCAAGGATGAGCTCAAGCATCATTCGCGGTACGCGGAAGTCGTGGACGAGATGGGGACGCTGCGCGAGGAAAAGAAGTCCATCGAGAACCAGGTGCGCGAGTCCGTGCCGCAGGATTCGGCGCGGCTGGACGACCTCGACGCGGAGATCAAGGCCGACGAGGAGCTGATGAGCGATCTCGCAATGAACCTGATTTTGAAGAACGAGTCGGTGGAGCTGCGCGACGAGTATGAGAACAAGTACCATCCGCTCATGAAGGTGATCTTCAAGAAAGATGACGGCACGCCGGAGCATGATAAGATGAAGAAGAACAACGACTAGCCTATGAAGCGAGCGCTCCTCTTCGCTTCCATCCTCATCTTGGTTTCCGGCGCCATTGCCGGGGCCATCCTGTTGACGTCCGAGAGGAACGCGAAAACGCCCGTCCCCGACACGGCGGAGGTTCCGTCGCCGCGCGTGCAGACGTTCCGGGCCATGCAGGCCGCGGGCGACGCGTCCGTGTACGTCGAGGACCAGGAGGCCGGATCGACGAACGTCTCGGTCGGGTTCGCGATCATGCCGAATGCCGGCTACGTGGAGATTCGCGCCGACGAAGACGGCCATCCGGGCGCCACCATCGGCACGTCGCGCCCGCTGCCGTCGGGCGGCGGCGAGCACGTGTCCGTCGACGTGGACCTTCCGCTTGAGGCGCATGCCATTTATTACGCGCTGCTCGTCGACGAGGGAAAGACGCCGGTGACGGACACGGACGGAAATATCGTGCTCATGAGCTTTGCGGCGCTTCCGGGAGTGGCGCCGGAAACGGAAGCGGTCGAGCCGTAGGACCGAACGGTCGGCGTGGTAAGCTGGTTTCGCTATGAATCGCCCGATCGTCACTCCGTCCCATTTCTACCAATACTCCACGTGCCCGCATTGGCTTTGGTACGACCTGTATGGCGACCCGAAGCGCAAGGGCGAGATGCCCGAACTCGCGAAGAAGCTGCTCGACCAGGGCGTCGTGCACGAGGAAGAGTATTTGGAAACGCTGTCCGTGACGCGCGTTCCGGCCGGGTCGGGCAACGCGTTCGAAAAGACCCTTGCGCTCATGCGCGAGGGGGTCGATTTGATTTACCAAGGATCGATTGAGACGGAGTTCAACGGCGTCGTCTGGCGCGGGAAGCCGGATTTGTTGGAAAAACGGAAGGGGAGCTCAAATTTCGGCGGCCACTTCTACGTCCCTGTGGATATCAAGTCGTCGCATTCTATCCACAAGGAGCACCAACTTCAGCTGACCTTCTACGCCGCGATCCTCGCCGAGCTCCAGGGCGTACGCCCGCGCGAGGCGTACATCGTGAACATCGACCACGAGCGGATCCTGTTCCGGCCGGGGACCGCGCACATGCAGAAGACCAAGGCGAAAGTCGCGGAGATCGTCGAAGTGATGGGCGGGAAAAAGCCGCCGCCGCGCCTCGCGAGCAAGTGCAAGCATTCGCCGTGGTTCCAGGAGTGTATCCGCGCGGCCGAGGAGGCGAATGACATCGCGCTTATCTATGACCTCGACCAACGATCCATGCCCGCGCTGCGCGCCGAGGGAATCAGCACGGTGAAGGACGCCGCGCGTATGGACGTCGACGCCTTGCCCGAGATTCCGTACTCGCCGCGCGCCGAGCTCGACCGCGTGAAGCTCCAGGCCGCGTCCCTCGAGACGAAGAAGCTCCATTGGCTCGCGAAACCGGAGATTCCGGACGCCCCGCTCAAGATCTACTTCGACATCGAGGGCGATCCGCTCATGGACGTGCAGTACCTGTTCGGGTTTTGGATCGTCGGCGACGGAGAGCCGCGCTACGAGTATTTCCTCGCCGAGAAGCCGGAGGACGAGGAGAAGATGTGGCGCGAGTTCGTCGAATGGGTCGGGACGCTGCCGAAGGGGAAGTACGCGGTGTACCACTACGCCGACTATGAGCGCGCGCAGACGCTGCGCATGGCGCTCGAGTACGGCAGCTCGCCCGCGTTCGAGGAGTTCGTGTCTCGGTACGTCGACCTTCTGAAAGTCGTGAAGGCGTCCGTCATCTTCCCGCTGTATTTTTACTCGATCAAGGACATCGCGAAGTCGAAGTTCCTCAACTTCAACTGGCGAAACAAAAAGGCCGGCGGGGCGCAGAGCATCTTCTGGTACGAGGAGTGGCTTGAGGGCGGAGACCGCGCGGTTCTCCAGGATATCATCGAATACAACGAGGACGACGTCGTCGCGACCGAGCGCCTGCACGCGTGGCTGTTGGAGCACGGCGGGGAATAAGGTAACATTGATCCACTATGGCCAAAGCAAAGACGAAATCTCCGAAGGTTCGCCCGGTCGCGACGTGCCGCATCCCGTTGCTTCCCTCCGAGGCGAAGGACCGCAAGGCTCCCGCCGTCTCGCTCAACGAGATTACGTGGCGCATTTTCCGCATCATGGCGGAGTTCGTGGAAGGGTTTCAGTTCTTGTCCGAGTTCAGCCGCGAGGTCACCATCTTCGGCTCCGCGCGCAACGCGCCGACCGACCGTTGGTACAAGGAGGCGCGCAAGCTCGGCGCCATGCTCGCGGACTGCGGGTTCACGGTGATCACGGGCGGCGGGCCCGGCATCATGGAGGGCGCGAACCGCGGGGCTTCCGAGGCGGGCGGTCGGTCGGTCGGCATCAACATCGAGCTTCCGCGCGAGCAGCGCGCCAACCCGTACATCACGCACGGCCGCGGCTTCCATTATTTCTTTTCCCGCAAGGTGATGCTCGCGGCGTCGGCGCAGGCGTACGTGTTTTTCCCGGGCGGGTACGGAACGCTCGACGAGTTCTTCGAGATGGTCGTGCTCGTCCAAACCGGCAAGGCGCAGAAGGTGCCGATGGTATGCGTCGGCAAGGCGTTTTGGGAACCGCTTGAGGCGTTCATCCGCCAGGTCGTCCAAAAGGAATTCAATTGCGTCTCTCCCGAGGAACTCGGTCTGTACAAGATCGTCGACACGGCTGAGGAGGCGTTCCGCATCGTGGAAACGTCGAGCGAGCGAACCTTCTTTTAGACTATGCCCAAGCACTCGCACGACGGAAACGGACACGAGCGCAAGGCGTGGGTCGTGGACGTGAACATGGGTTACGGGCACAGCCGCGCCGCGTACGCGCTGCGCGACCTTTCGGGCGGCGAAGTGATTTCCGCCAACGACTACCGCGGCATCCCGGCGAGCGACAAGCGCGTCTGGCGCGAGTCACGCCGGCTGTACGAGGCCGTTTCCCGCATGAAGCCCATTCCGGTGGTCGGGCCATTTTTGTTCGAGGCGCTTGATCGTTGGCAGCAGATCCCGTCGTTCTATCCGCGTCGCGACCTTTCGAAGCCAAATCTCCAAGTGCGCGAGCTGTACCATCTCATGAAAAAGGGATGGGGACGCCATCTGATCGAGACGTTGGCGAAAGATCCGGTTCCGCTCGTCACGACGTTTTTCGCGTCCGCCTTTTTCGCGGACGTATACGATTATCCGGGAGAGATCTACTGCGTGACCACGGACGCGGACATCAGCCGCAGCTGGGCGTCGCTCGACCCGAAGAAGAGCCGTATCAAGTATTTCGCGTCGAACGGCCGCGTCGTCGAGCGGTTGAAGTTGTATGGGGTTCCGACGGAGAACATCCTTCTCACCGGATTTCCGATGCCGAAGGAACTCATCGGCGGGGCAAGTGCCGCCGTTTTGAAGGACCTGCTCGCCGCGCGCCTGTGCAATCTCGATCCAAAGGGAATTTTCCATGACCGCTACGCGCGCACCCTTCGCGCGGAACTCGGTCCGGCCCGCTGCAAGATGCCGTCCGCCGGACATCCGCTCACCGTCACCTATTCGGTCGGTGGCGCGGGGGCGCAGCGGCAGCTTGGCATCGACATCCTGCAAAGTCTCAAGCCGAGGATCGCGCGGCACGAGGTGCGCGTGAACCTGGTGGCCGGCACGCGCCACGACGTCGCGGAGTTTTATACGAAGGCGGCGATCGACCTCGGACTCAAGAAGCACCTTGGGGATTGGATCGTCATTCCGACGTTCGAGTCGCGGCCGGCGTACTTCGACGGGTTCAACAACATTTTGGAAACCACGGACATCCTCTGGACGAAGCCGTCGGAGCTCTCGTTTTATACCGGGCTCGGCATCGCGGTGGTCATGGCGCCGCCGATCGGGAGCCAGGAGGAGTTTAACCGGCTCTGGCTCCAGTACATGGGCGGAGGCATTCCCCAGAATGATCCGAAGTACACGAGCGAATGGCTGTTCGACTGGATCGATTCGGGCGGAATGGCGCGCCTCGCGTGGAACGGCTACGTGGAGGCCCCGACGCACGGCACGTACCGCATCGAGGACACCGTGCTCGGACGGCCCACGGAAATCGATGCGTTGCCTTTGATCGTTTAGGGGTGTTAAGATGCGTCCGTTATGGAAAAATCTCTGGAATTCCTGTTGTCGTCGCTCGTGAAAGCCCAGGCGCTCGCAAACGAGAAGCCCGAAGGCGATTTGATTGCCGTTTCCGAAACCGTGTCCGCGGCAGCCAGCGTCTATGAGACACTTCGCAACAGCTTGGAGTACGACGAGGAACATTTGCTGCGCCGTAACGCGATCCGTCGCATCCTGAAGCGCCGTCTGGGCGAAGTGGAAGGCAACGCGCTCGCGTCCGACCTGCTGAAGGAATTGATTTGGGCCCGCTACCTGCCGAACAAGACCGTTCCGGAATCCATGATCGCGACGATCGCGTCCGTGATCCAAAAGTACCAGTCGTTGTTCGCGGCCGCGGACCAGGGGACCAAGGACGGCGCGCACGCCCACGAGTGGCTGCTCGACGTCGCCTCGACCGAAGTGGAGTACGTCATCGCGCCGCCGATCGCCGACGAGGCGCTCGCGAGCTTCGCGTATTCGCAGTTGAAGGCGCGCCTCTCGTGGGCGAGCGCCGTTATTGCCGAGGACGACCGCGACTTGCAGCTCTACGTGGCCGTGCACCGCGCCGTGCTCAAGTCGAACTTGGCGACGCTGCGGTTTCGTGTGCTCACCCTGTTCGAATCGGGCTGGACCAAGGCGACGGCGGGCGATGAGACCGTCGTGCGCGTGCAAAAAACGATCGTCGCGTCCATCGCGCAGGTGGAGCGGCAGATTCGCCACCCGGGCCAGGACGCGCTCTACAACCTCGTGCGCCGCCATGCGGTGGTGTTCCAGGTGATCCGCGACGTGGCCGAGGCCGACCCGCATGCGTTCGGCAAGACGGTCGCGGCGCATGATACGCACGGGCTCGACGGCCAGATCGCCTCGGCCGCGAGCGCGCGCTACGACCGGTTCCGCCGCCGCCTGAGGAACTCGGTCATCCGAGCGGTCAGCTTCCTGTTCGTCACGAAGATGATCCTCGCGCTGCTCATCGAGGCACCGTACGAGCGGCTGGTTATCAAGACGACGAACTGGACGCCCCTGCTCGTGAATATTTTGTTTCATCCGACGCTGCTCGGTATCATCGGGCTGTCCGCGCGCCTGCCGGAAACCGCGAATACCGACGCGATCATCCGCGAGGCGCACGCGTTCCTCGGGCTCGGCGAGGAGGTCGGGTTCACGTACAAGCTGCGTCGCCCGTGGTCGCGCGGCGCGCTCGGGGCGGTGTTCAACGTCATCTACGCGGTGATGTTCCTGTTCACGATCACCGTCATCGCCACGATTCTCCGCGCGCTCGACTTCAACGGGATGTCCATCGTCTTCTTCGTCTTCTTCCTGTCGCTCGTGACGTTCTTCGGCCTCAAGATCCGCAACTCGCGCCGGGAGCTCATGGTGGTGGAGGCGCACGTGGGCATCGTCGGAACCGTCGCGGACATCCTGTTTCTGCCGATGATCCGCGCCGGACGCTGGGTGGCGTTGCGCGCGCCGCGCGTGAACGTGTTTCTGTTTTTCTTCGACTTCATCGTGGAAGCGCCGTTCAAGGCGGCGATTAATCTGATCGAGGGATGGCTGGCATTCTTGCGCGAAAAGAAAGAGGAAATTTAATCCTCTTCTCGATTGCCGCGCTGCTTGTCATCGCCGCGCTTGTCTTTTTTTTCCTGCGGCCGGAGCGGTCGGTCGAGCCGTCGCTCGGCGTGACGTTCTCGACGACCTACGCCCGCTATCTCGGCCTCGATCCGCGCGAGACGTTTTCCGCGGTCATCGACGATTTGGGCGTGCGGCAGTTTCGCATTCCGGTGTACTGGTCGGAAGTGGAGCCGGCGGACGGGACGTACCGGTTCGACGATTTGGATTGGATGATGGCGCAGGCCGAATCGCACGGCGCGAAGGTGACGCTCGCGATTGGCGCGAAGGTTCCGCGCTGGCCCGAGTGCTACATCCCCGACTGGGCGAAGACCGGCGCGTACCCGTTCGACCGTTCCAAGCTCGACGACTTCCTTACGACGACGGTGAAACGCTACCAAGCGTCGCCCGCGCTCGTGCGCTGGCAGGTGGAGAACGAGCCGTTCTTCAACTTCGGGGTATGCCCGAATTCGGACCCGGAGCAGATCGACCACGAGATCGCGCTCGTCCGCGCGCTCGACGCCCGACCGGTAATGATGACCGTGAGCGGGGAACTGGAGGCGTGGACGCCGTCGGCCAAGCGCGCGGACGTTCTCGGCTTCTCGCTGTACCGCACGGCGTGGAACGCGAAGGTCGGCTATATCCGGTATCCGATCCCCGCGTGGTTTTACCGGCTGCGCGCGTCGTTCGTCCGCGCGTTCGTGGGCGACGTGATCATTTCGGAACTGCAGACCGAGCCATGGCTTCCGGTGGACGTCCACGATCGCGCGCCCGCCGACTGGTATCCGTTATTCACGGCCGAAGACTTGGAACGGAACGTCGAGTACGCCGCGCGCACGGGAATACCGGAAGCCGACCTTTGGGGCGCGGAGTGGTGGTACTACCTGAAGCAGAACGGGGAGCCTCGGCTGTGGGACGAGGCGAGGAAGATATTTAAGAAATGACGAACGACACGCGTATGCCTTCCTCCTTCGACGTTCTCATCATCGGCTCCGGGTCCGCGGGATTCGCGGCGGCCGAGGCGGCGCGGGCGGAGGGGGCGAGCGTGTGTTTGGTTGAGAAGGCGGAGCTCGGCGGCGAGTGTCCGAACTGGGCGTGCGTGCCGAGCAAGGCGCTGTTGCGCGCGGCCCGCGCGGCGCGGGAGGCGAGGAGTGCGCCGTCGTACGGCGTCTCTTCGGGCGGGCTGCATGTGGATTGGCCGAAGGTCATGGAGTATCGCAAGCGCGTGGTCGATTCGATCACGGGCGGCGACGGGTCTCGCTACGTGAAGCTGGCCGCGAAGCTCGGCGTTGAGATCGTGCGCGGGACGGCGGCGTTCTTGGACGCGAACACGGTCGACGTCGGCGGCAAGCCGTTGCGCGCGCGGGCGTTCGTGGTCGCGACCGGCACGACGGAGGTTGTCCCGCCGATCGCCGGGATCGACGGGTTTCCCTTCGTCACGAGCCGCGAGGCGCTCACGCTCGACCGCCAGCCCCAGAGCATGGCGATCATCGGCGGCGGGCCGGTCGGCTGCGAGATCGCGACGGCGTACGCGTCGTTCGGCACGCGCGTGGTG